>CP013100.1 GCA_001447805.1 Candidatus Tenderia electrophaga | reverse complement strand
TACCGGATGAACTGCTGTGGGTTAAAAATCCTGATAATGGCGAACGGATGCGGGTCATTCCCGGTGCGCTTCGCGGACGTGATGTCAAAGTCGGTGAACACATCCCGATCAGTCCCGGCGCGCTTCCGCGTTTTCTCAAGCAATTTGAACAGACTTACAGCGGCCTGGGAAAAGCGGAGACGATTATAGCGGCTGCGGCAGCACACCACCGGCTATTATGGATACACCCATTCCTGGACGGCAATGGACGCGTAGCCAGACTGATGTCATATGCGATGCTTCTAGACGCCCTGGATACCGGCGGCATTTGGTCTATTGCCCGTGGTCTTGCCAGGAACGTGCGGTCATACAAGAACCATCTGGCCCAATGTGATCTTCCGCGCCACAACGATCTCGATGGTCGCGGCAATCTCAGCGAGCAAGGCTTGGTCTCGTTCACGCATTTCTTCCTTGAAATCTGCCTCGACCAGGTCAAGTTTATGGAAGAGTTAGTCCAGCCCGACCGGCTTAGGGGGCGTATTCTGCTCTGGGTCGAAGAAGAAATCCGCGCCGACGCGCTGCCGCAAAAGGCCGGGCGCATCCTGGAAGCAATTCTTTACCGAGGAGAACTACGGCGTGGGGACGTTCCGGAACTGATTGGGGCGAGCGACCGCCACTCCCGCCGCGTCGTCGCCGCCCTAATCGAACGCGGTGTTCTCGTCTCGGAAAGCACGCGCGCACCGCTGCGCCTCGCCTTCCCGGCCAAGCTGGCATCACGGTGGATGCCAGGACTATTTCCGGAGCAACGCTAGCCTGTGGCGCAGAGACATTGGTCTCTCCTGTTAAGCAGAAAACCGGGTTAGCTCAGGCTTTTTCTTTTTGCCAATTCCAATGAGAACCTGATATTGGTCGGCAGTCTCAGGAGGACCACTTATTGGCCGCGACGGCAATGCCAAGCCTCATTTGCCCTTTTCAATTAGCAGAAAAATAAAAAACCCCAGCCAATGGCCGGGGTGAAAAGAAGTGCCATATCCACGCTCACGGGGGTCATGATGAGGTTAAGCAACACTTCAAATCTAGTTTATCATCTCCGAATTCGTGTTCAAATGAGCACTCTCCCCCCACAGCCAAAGATGATCCAATCTATTTTTCATCACATCCCGCTCCCGCAGGACCAGAGGGAGGAGGGCGGCCACAGCCGCCCCACGGGTCTAATCAATCGCCCTAAAAATCAGACTGGCTTCAGTATGAAAGCCCACATATTCACGTAAAGACTCATACATCAGGATCAAGCTTTCATCGCGCGTCTCCCAGGCCAGGTGGTTGTAAGCAAACAGGCACGCCACAACCCCGGCAGCATCGGCGCTCATTTCCCCTTGAAAATAGTTCTCCGCCCAACTCAGGTTCAGCATTTCCTCCGTTGCCGGCGCCATATAGAACCCACCGTTCGACAGCTCATAGAAATCCCAATAGCCACCCTGGTAGTTCTCACATAACCGATCCATGAAAGCGTAGATCGCCGATTCAACCCGCATCAGATCCCGCCCAAAATATTTTGGCAGCATCTTCACTCGATCCGCATCCCGAACCTGCGTCGCGGTCACCGGCATTTCTAGGTCCATAGTATTGTTCATTAGCTTCACCTCTTATCGTGATTGAATGTTTGAGCGACAGCGCACGGCGCCGGCGCTCCTGCACCGCTGGCGAAGCGTGGGGGTAGCAAGGGGCAAGGGGAGGGGAATCACCCGGCCTGCACAAACAACGACCGAAGGGAGGCGAGCGGAAGGCTGGGGATACCCCTTGACCGGCGCGTGGGGCAAGGCCCCTAGTGGCTCTTCCTCGCCTTGGCGGCAGTTGCGGCAGCATCTGTTGACCAGGCCCAATACACAGCCGCCGACAGTAGCGTCAGCTTCTGTCGGCACCAGGTCAGCGAAGCAGCAGGCGTGGCGCTATAGGAAACTAGAGGAACTGCTCTAAATTAAGAATGGGGGAGCCCATGACCTCCGAAATCTGCGGCCCGGAGGCATCAAGCGGGGAATCCAACCCCCTTCCCACCGACGGCGTTTGCCGGCCAGAGTATTCGATTGAATGCGTCCTAGATACATCATATAAGTTGTAATTTGGCTTATGCCGGGTTCGAATGCGCACAATTACATCATATATGATGTATATTCGGCATTGCACAACGTTTAGATTGTCTCTATAGTAAATACAACATTTACGTTGTATTGGCGCCCTCATGAAACTGACCCCCCAAATCAAAGCCCGCCGTCTCCAGCTTGGCCTCCAACAGACGGATATGAAGTTGCGCATCGGTATGGACCAACAGCAATACCAGCGCATTGAGGCGGGGGGCAATCCGCGTTTGAAGACCCTGGAGTTAGTGGCCGAGGGGCTAGAGGCGGAGCTGGTGCTGGTGCCTAAGGACAAGTTGCTGGCGGTGAAGGCGCTGCTGCGAGACGGTGGCGACGAGGCAAGGTCCGCCGACACAGAGACGCATGAAGACCCGTGGTCGGAGGTGCTGTAAGCCATGGCGACGGAGACGGTCGAGGTCCTCAAGCTCAGTCTACATGGGATAACGGTGGGTTACTTGGCAGGTTACCAAGCCGGCCGCAATATAGTGGTCTTTGATCCCGCCTATGTGGCCGATCCGGACCGCCCAACCTTCACTCTTTCCGGGATTACCGATCATCCAGCCAGCGGCAAGATTTACGCATCCCCCTGGGTGCGCCAACAGCGTCTGCACCCGGTACTCTCCAATTTGTTGCCGGAAGGTGCATTGCGGAATTGGTTTGCCCAAACGCTCAAAGTGCATCCCGACAATGAATTCCCCCTCTTTGCCCAAGTCGGGACCGACCTGCCCGGCGCCCTGGTGGCTGAGCCGGTGGCGCCTGAGCAGATCCCCGAGGGCGTGCTGGATCACCGGACCCGAGTGGAGGCGGTGCCGAAAAGGGTGTCGCATGGACAGCCACACTTCTCGCTGGCCGGTGTGCAGATGAAATTCTCCATGCATGAAACCGATGGCCGCTTCAATATCTCGCAGCCAGACTCCCTGGGGGAGTGGATTGTCAAGACTCCCTCCACCCGTCATCAGGGTGTGCCGGTGAACGAATACACGGCCATGACGCTGGCCGCATTGGCAGGTGTCGAGATACCCGAAATCAGGCTGGTGCAGCTGGACCGATTACAGGACCTGCCGCCGCTCAACCTTCCGAGCGAACCATACGCCTATGCCATTCGCCGGTATGACCGCCATGCGCAGCGTGGCCGAGTCCACGCCGAGGATTTTGCGCAAGTGCTGTTCAAGTATGCTCACGAGAAGTACAGCACCGCCAGCTTCGAGCAGCTTGGCAAGGTACTCTACCAATTCACGGGTCTTGGCCTGGCCAATGTTCAGCAGATGGCAAGGCGCTTGCTCGTGAATATCCTGCTGGGCAACGGTGATGCGCACTTGAAAAACTGGAGCCTAATCTACCCAAATCGAATTACCGCGGAACTGGCGCCGGCCTATGACATCGTCTATACCCAGGCCTACATTCCGGGCGAGTCCCAAATATCCCTCAACCTGGCCGGCAACAAGGAGTGGTACGCCATGACCATGGAGCACTTTGAAACATGGGCAAATTCTGTGGGTGTGCCTTGGCGGGCGATCAAGCCCCATCTGGACGATGTTATGGAGGCGGCGCGCGGTGCGTGGCCTGAAAATCTTGAGGGTGCGCCGATGATGGACGCGCACAAAACAGCCTTGCGAGCGCATTGGCAAAGGCTGCATAAGGACTTTGCCATTCAATAGCCTTCGCTATCATAGCCTATTCCGGTGGGTGCTCCACCGACGCTTAGGCCTTCGCCAAAGAAAAGCCTTTCATCCTGGTTAGAAGGCCAAGCGCGCAAGGCTGCAGTAGAGGAGCTCTGAGACCGATCGCAATTCCCCAGCTGTAAAGGGACCCGGTCGAGTCGATAGAATCACAGACCGGGTATCACGAAGACATTGAAATGAAGGGGGGCCTGCCTGGACAACGCCAGCATGGCCACAATACGCACAGACAGCTTGTCTTTACAAACCCAGTCACATGCGGGCTTTTCGATAGCCAGATCACGGCAAACCCAGCGAGCGCAACTCCAGAACGTCAATAACCTTCTCACCATCCCAGGCGTAGGCCAGATGGGCAGCCTGGTGGACGGCACCCAAGGCTGGGGGTCTGAAGGCGGCGACGCATTGGCCGTCCGGGTCGCGGACACTGTCGTAGAGCAGGCCCCAGCTGTCGGCTTGGCGCAGTTGGGCACCCAGGCGCTGGGTGGGACCGTAGTGCGCGGGGTCAGGGTCGAAAAGATCAGGAAACGTATCCCGTTGCCCCCGTAAGTCATGATATGCGCGCTTATTCAGCCGGCCGATATAGACCCTCATCACAAACGAGGTGGGCGGGTCATTCGCCTCGCGCGCCCATTGCTCGGTGTGAAAGACCGTCTCCGCGATCGCGGTGTGTTGGGACTTGGCGGCGTAATAGACACCATGCTCGCCGTTGCTGAAACGGCTGCCGGGCGGATTTACATGGGTAAATGCCGCCATGATGGGCGTTGTCCCCGGCCCCGCCACCTGGTCCTCGGGCTTGACCAGCTCAATCTGCCCCATTTCTTCGCGGGTGCGTGGATTCGTCAAGTTTTCTACGTAAAACACTGCCTCCAGGTCGGCGGGATCCGCCACACTGTCGAATATGCCCACGGGCGGGAAGCGGCTGCTGATGATCCTGTAGGCCCGCGGCCAGCTGTCCTCTGTGAACGGGATATTCAAATCACACCCCGACGCGCATCCAGGTGTTGGCGCGTGACATACAGGTCGGCGACATGCCCCGCCAGCAGCCGTTCCAGGGGCGGGTGCCCGGAAAACAACGGATTCATATTGGCCCGCCGGATCCAGCCATCAGCGACAGCATCATCGCTGTAGATCAGGTGCAGCGCCTTGTAGATCCCGAAGATGTAAGAGATCCGCTCCAGCTTATCGGCGTCGACGTGGGCCTTTTCGGGATCCTTCTGCCAGCGAAAATAGGTGCTGCTTGTGGTGCCGAGCAGCGTTTGCCCTTCCCTGGGGCCCAAGCCCCATCGCTCAAGGATATTGAAAAACGTGCGTAATGCGGCGGGGCCCACATTCGCCGGTGCGGTCATGGGCTGGTGTCGCATGGCCATACCTCCATCAATAATACCATATGATAATATTAGTCCCATATGGGAGTTATGTCCAATCAGCCCTCTAGGCTCTATTGGGCCATCCTTCAGGGCATCCCGGCCCTCGACAGCCCCAGCTGGGGCCGCCGTGTCCACGGGGAGCGATGCTCCCCGTTCGGACCTGGCGCCGCTCGCCTTAATCAGCGGCAGTGTCCAGCTCAACCCCAGGGGGCAATCGATCCTTGATCTCCCCATCGCTGAGCTGATCCAAGGGCACCAGCGTGGAACCTCCCTGGCGCAACACCATGATCCACTTCCGGCCGTCCTCGCGCTTGGCCTTGTAATCTCGATGGGTTTTACGCCAGACCAGCGTCAGGGCCTGTGCCCGGCTCACGACCTTGGTCGCGAACGAATGGCCCTGGCTCAGGCAATTTTTCAGCCACTGATCGAGAAAGGCATTGAGATCCTTCTTCAACTTAGGACGCACCAGCCCAGGCTCCGGGTACACTTCCTGGTAAACGGGCGGCATCGCCTGCTGGAAGGTCAACGCCTCGGCCACCTTGTGCTGTTGGTCTATCCGAATCGTCATGTCCGGGTCACAACACAAATCCCCGCTTTGCCGAAAATAGTGCGCCAAGGCAATGCGCACCACACCTGATGATTCCTCCAGGACGACATCCAGATGCAAGTTCATGACGCCGGAGACCTCGGAGCGGGCCGAGCGCCGGCCCGAAGCCAGCACCTGCATCACGCCAAGCTTGTCCAGGTTCTTGTAGATACGTTCGTAGATCGTCATATTCGCTTCTCCTAAGTGGTTTGAAATTGAGCGGCAGCGCATGGCGCCGGCGCTCCTGCACCGCTGGCGAAGCGTGGGGGTAGCAAGGGGCAAGGGGAGGGGAATCACCCGGGCTGCACAAGGGACGACCGAAGGGAGGCCAGCGGAAGGCTGGGGATACCCCTTGACCCGCGCGTGGGGCAACGCCCCTAGCCGGATCTACCGGCCTGGCGGCAGTTGCAGCCGCATCTGTCGACCGGGCCCATAACACAGCTCCCAACAGTAGCGACAGCTTCTGTTGGCGCCTTTTCCAAACAAGCGGAACGCGTCAGACAATAGGGACATGAAAGGCCCGTCCTGCAGGGATGAGCGTTTAGCGAACCTGGAGTAGCCCGGCCCGGAGGGCTTGCCGGCGAGGACCATTGGGAAAATCAAATGGGTACTTGGTGAATAATCCGGACATCAGCTCGTTTGGCCTCAGCGATTAGGCGCTTGCCAAGCTGGAACTGATTGCGCGAGCGCTGTCCTCATCCGGCACATTGCAGGGCCTTGCGCGAAGCGCCCGTTTTCAGGCGCAATGGACGAGAATGCCTGAGGCGATAGAACTGTGCCGTCATTTGAATTATGCCTAATATCCTATATAATGCATAATTATGCATATTAGGCATAAAGACGCATAATTATGGACGAATGGCATTTCCCCAGGCCCGAACTTGCCGATCACTATCTTAACCTGCTGGAACTCGGGATTTCATCCAGCCTGGCCATCATTGCCCCGCGCCGCAAGGGGAAGACCTTGTTTGTGCTTCAGGATCTGGCCCCACTGGCCCAAAAACGCAACTACCTCCCGGTTTATGCCAGTCTATGGCAGAACATAAATGCACCTCATGAAGGACTCATCCTGGCCCTGGAAGAGGCGGTACAGACTATCGATAAGCGGGCAACCCTCAGGCGCCTGCTGAACGCCAAGATCAAGAAAACCACCGTCAGCAACGAGCTGCTGGGCAAAATGGAAGTGGAATTCGCCAACGCACCCGCCAAGGCCAACAACAAGGAACTGGCCTACCTGGAACAGCTTCTCGGCGAGCTAGAGAAGAAGGCCGGCAAAAAGACCGTACTGCTGCTGATCGATGAAGTCCAGCATCTGTCCACATCAAAAGTCTTCGATCCGCTCACCCACACCCTCAGGACCATGCTCGACAAGCGCCAGGGGCGGGTGAAATCGATCTTTACCGGATCGTCCCGGCATTACATGAATCTCTTGTTCAATGAGTCGCAGTCGCCGTTCTATCACTTCGTTGAGACAGTTCCTTTCCCAGACCTGGATGACGAATTCATCGCCTTCTTGAGCTCCAAGCTTTCGGAAGAGCACGGTATTGATGCAGGCCACCAAGCCCTCAAGAAGGCTTTCGAACGCCTGGATCATTCACCCTACTGGATGATGAAGATAATCGCCCATATGGTGACCTTCAAACAAACCCTGCCCAAGGCAGAAGAGTACATCCTTCAATTGATGGAGGCCGCCGAGGGCTTTGCCACCCTCGCCAAGAAGGTGCGGCCGGTCGATCGCATTGTCTTTTTAGCCCTTTGTGACGGCAAGAACCCATTCTCAAGGGAGCTAATGGCGAGAATCGACCGTGAGACCGACGTCAAAGGTGTGGCGCCTAACATCCAGCGATCGATAAAACGACTCTCGGAAGCGAACCTGATCAGCCAGACTCGCAAGGGCGAATATCATATCGAAAAGCCCGGTTTGAAACGGTATCTCACTCGAGACGGTGGGGCGGACTAAACACCTGACACTTCCTACGAACCATTTGTAGGCATATAGTACACACACCTAGCGCTACCACAATGTGGGGTCATCCGTCGTTGACAGATACAGGTTATAAGTAACTAGAACCTGACAAGCATCTGCCTATCGGCCCGACACCGCAAAACGGCCGCTGTATAGACAAAGCGGAATTACAGAAAATGTGTGTGATTTTAAGCAACGCGCCCGTTACTCCCTTTGACAGGCGATAGTTTAAATGTCCGCTATAGAGAGAGCGGCCATTGTAAGTTAAAGCATCTTGGCCTTATCCAAATCCATTGAAGAGAATTGTTAGCAATATCAAAAGAAGTTAAGTGTTGGGATGCAGATAATCCCTTTCAACATCCCAACACTTGAGTATATCTAATCCTTAGTTGTTAGCATCCTGCCAAACATTTACCTTGCTCTCCTGCTTATGGGATAAAGCATCGTGATGAATAATTTTTACTGTGTTACCCGTAGCGTCATTCGGTAATGTTGTGTGAAATTTCGCGATATGATCGCTACTCGCTTTTCTGCTGGGGTCAAGCTCAACAGTTTTAATGATATCCCCATTTGCATTCACAACTTCAACGTGAACGTGACCAAGCACTTGTCCGTGACTGTGCTGTTTGCGTTTCAGCTCACCGCGAAGGTTTAAACCTTTCTCAGTTTTTGTGAGGTAGGCGTGAGTGATATTAACGCTTGAAGAATCGACTCGCTCAATTGATATTTGAGCTTGTTTAGCCGCGCTGTTGGTGGCGCAGCCTGAAACCAAAATACCGGTTGCTACGGTAAAACCTAATGTAAATATGATTTTTTTTAACACGTCGTTCTCCTTGTGTAGTGGTAGATACAAATAATTATCGATAAAAGTAATGATCTTCCGCCTAATCACTGCAAAGCTCATCAATCGAGTTTGATGCTTGCGATATTCTCTCCTGTCGCTCCTCTTCAGATGCGCGCCTTACTGTCCCATCCTGTTCGGTAATGCGCAGGCGGGGACGATTCTGCAAATTGGCCAGACGTTCGCGGGCTTGGTTGCATTGCTGCTGGCGTTTTTTCCTCTCAGCCTCTTTTTCTGCATTTTCACGCTGCTTGGCTTCCCTTGCTTCTTGAGAGGCTTTTTGTTTTTCAATCAGCGCATCTAACTGCCGTTGTGCTTTCTCTGCATCTTCAGGTTTTACTGGATTAGGCGTGACTACTTTGTATTGCCGATCTGTCGGCGGCCTTTGAGTAAAGTGATTCACACCGTTGTTATCCGTCCATTGATATACCGCTGAATGCGCTGAAATGCTCAACGAAGCAAAAAACAGCCCCGCGATAACCAAAATCCTTTGTTTGATCGTGTTCATCCGGTCTGCTCCTGTAATTTTCTGTCACGCCCGTGCACCAACCGATACAAGGCCGGGAGGACCACCAGCGTTAACAGGGTTGAGGAGATGATTCCGCCAATAACGACCGTTGCCAGCGGCCGTTGAACTTCGGAGCCGATGCCGGTGTTCAATGCCATGGGGACAAAACCCAATGCCGCGACCAGGGCAGTCATTAATACCGGTCTCAGGCGCGTTAAAGCACCTTCGATAATCGCCTCTTGAAGCTGCTTGCCGTGGAGGCGCAGGTCGCGAATGAAGGAGATCATCACCAGGCCGTTCAGCACCGCGATACCAGAGAGTGCGATGAAACCCACCGCAGCAGAGATAGAGAACGGAATATCGCGCAGCAGCAACGCCATCACCCCGCCGGTTAGCGCCAAGGGCACGCCGGAGAAGATAATGGCGGCGTCTTTAAACGAGCCCAGCGCCATGATGAGCAGGGCCAAGATCAGCACCAGCGTAAGCGGGACGACAATGGAGAGACGTTGGGAGGCCGATTGCAGTTTTTGATAGGTGCCGCCGTACTCGACCCAGTAACCGGCAGGAATCTCGACGTTGTCGTTTACCGACTGTTGAATCTCCTGCACAAAGGAACCAAGGTCGCGGCCACGCACGTTGGCGGTGATGACAACCCGGCGCTTGCCGTTCTCGCGATAGACCTGGTTATAGCCCGTATCCAATTGCAGATCAGCGACTTCACCCAATGGCACATAGTGGCCATTTGCCAAAGCGACCGGTAGATCAGAGAGTGCATCGACATCGGTGCGTAAGCGCTCGGGCAGGCGTATAACGATATCGGAACGGCGATCACCTTCATAAAGCTGGTTGGCGACGGTACCGCCCAGCGCGGTTGAAAGTAAATCCTGCAGCTCGGCGATATTTAGGCCGTAACGTGCCATCACTTCACGTTTGGGTTGAATGGTCATGACGGGCAGGCCGGTGGTCTGTTCCACTGCCACATCCGCCGCGCCGGGCACAGCTTCAATGGTTTTGCCCAATGCTTCACCCAGAGCGATCAACTGATCAAAGTCATCACCAAACACCTTAACCGCCACTTCGGCACGCACACCGGAGATCAGCTCGTTAAAGCGCATCTGGATCGGTTGCAGGAACTCATAACGGTTACCGGGAACGGGTGTCACCAGCGCTTCCAGTTCGGCGAAAATTTGCGCTTTTGGCTTGTCCGGATCAGGCCACTCTTCGCGCGGTTTGAGAATAATAAAATTATCGGAGACACTCGGGGGCATGGGATCGGTGGCCACTTCCGCGGTACCGATCTTGGCAAATACCCGCTCAACCTCGGGGAGTTTTGCAATTTCCGGCTCCAGCACCTGTTGCATGCGAATGGCCTCTTCCAACGAAGTGCCCGGTATACGCAGGGCATGCATGGCGATGTCGCCTTCATCGAGATTGGGCACAAACTCCGAACCCAGTTTTGTCGTTAAAAATCCGGAGTAGGCGACCAGCATCAAGGCCAATGCCACCACGCCCCATCTGAATTTCAACGAGAACGACAGGACTGGTTCATAAAGCCATTTGGCCCCTTGAATGGCGACATTTTTCTTCTCTTTGATTGGCTTCTTGAAGAACAAGGCCACCCCTGCCGGGATGAAGGTGATGGAGAGGATCATGGCGCTGACCAGGGCAATCACCACGGTGGTTGCCATGGGGTGGAACATCTTTCCTTCCACGCCATCGAGGGCGAAGATGGGAATGTAGACGGCGGTGATGATGAACACGCCGAACAGGGCGGGACGTATCACCTCATGGGTGGCTTCGTACACCACGGCCAAACGCTCTTTAATCGGCAGTCCACCCTGACGGTGGGCTTCACTCAGTCTGCGCATGCAGTTTTCGACAATGATCACCGCACCGTCGATCAACAGACCAAAGTCCAGTGCACCAAGACTCATCAGGTTGGCACTGACCCGGGTCTGAACCATGCCGGTGATGGTCATCAACATGGCGATGGGAATCACCGCCGCCGTTAGGATGGCCGCCCGGATATTGCCCAGCAGCAGGAACAGAATGACGATCACCAGCAGGGCACCTTCAAGCAGATTTTTCTGCACCGTTTCCAGTGTCTTGTCCACCAAGGTGGTGCGGTTGTAGACAGCGGTTGCGGTGACGCCTTCCGGCAGACTGGATTGGATCTCTTCCAGTTTGTTGGCGACATCATTGGCGACGGTGCGGCTGTTCTCGCCGATGAGCATGAAGACCGTGCTCATCACCACTTCACCGCCATTCTGTGTCGCCGCCCCGGTGCGCAGCTCTTTGCCCAGGCTGACGTTGGCCACATCCTTGATTCGGATCGGCACCCCCTGATCCTGGCGAACAAGAATGTTGCTTAGGTCTTCCAGGGTTTCGGCCTGACCAGGCACCCGCATCAACCACTGTGAACCGTTGTGTTCGATAAAGCCAACGCCGCGGTTGTCGTTGTTGAGCTGGATGGCGTTGATGATCTCTTCATAGGTGATGCCATAAGCCAACAGCTTGGCCGGTTCCGGGGCGACGAGGATCTCTTTCTTAAACCCACCGATGGGGTTGATTTCGGCGACGCCGGGCACCCGCATCAATTGGGGACGAATGATCCAGTCATGCACGGAGCGCAGATCCATCGGCGTGACCGGCGTGCCGTCGCTGTTTACGGCATCAGGTTCCGCATCGACGGTGAACATGAAAATCTCACCCAGACCGGTGGCGATAGGGCCGAGGGCGGGCTCCAGTGCGCGGGGCAGATCCGCCTTGGCGGCACTGAGTCGTTCATTGACCAGTTGCCGGGCGAAGTAGATATCCGTCCCCTCTTCAAACACCACCGTCACCTGGGATAGACCATAACGTGATACGGAGCGCGTGTAGGAGAGCTTTGGAATCCCCGCCATGGCGTTTTCCACCGGGAAGGTGACCCGCTGTTCCACCTCCAGTGGTGTATAGCCGGGCGCTTCGGTGTTGATGGAGACCTGGACATTGGTAATGTCGGGCACCGCATCGATGGGCAGTTGAGTGAATTTCCAAACGCCAAGCCCCATCAGCAACAGGACCATCGCCATCACCAGGCCGCGTCGGGCCAGGGCGAAATTAATAATGTGTGCAAGCATGATAAATTCCTGGTGGCCGCCGGTTAGTGATCGTGGGATGCGCCGGACTTTTCGATGTCGGCTTTGATGACGTAGCTGTTTTTACTGACGTAGCGAGTGCCTGGCTCCAGGCCATCGAGCACTTCCGCCCATTCACCCGTTTGCAGGCCGAGATCCAGCATGCGGACCTCATACTCCTCGCCGATTTGCGCATAGACCACGGTAAAATCACGGAATGATTGCAGGCCGCTTCGCTTCACGGCTAAAGGCACGGGATGTTCCGCGACCTCGATTTGCGCGGTGACGAAACGACCGGGCAGCAACGCGCCATCGCGGTTATCCAGCACCACGCGGGCATGGACGGCTTGGTTGGCTTGGGTGGTGACATCGATGCGCGCCACCTTACCGGTATAGCTTTCGTCACTTTCATCGGTGGTAATGGTGACCGGTGCGCCTGCTTTAACCCGTGAGCGATCAGCGGGGAATACCGCCAGATCCGCCCACACGCTGGAGTTGTCCATGATGGTGAACAACTGACGGCCATTGCTCTGCTCGCCGGGGTTGGCATCGCGCTCGACAACTACGCCGCTGATCGGTGCTGTAATCGTATAGAGTTTCAGGCTTTCGTTACTCTCGACGGTTGCCAGCTCCTGGCCTTCACGCACCTTGTCACCGACGGAGGGGGAAACAGATTTGATCACACCATCAAAACGGGCACTGACCTGACGCAAGCGCTCGGTATTGGCTTTGATTTGGCCATAGACGGTGATGATCTCTTTCATGGTGACCGGGCCGGCAATCTCGGTGCCGATCTCCAACGTTTCGGCGACGGCGGTTTCGATCTTGGTGCGGCCTTCAAAGTTGTCGTATTCCCAGGTGTGGGTGGTGCCCGCGTGAGTGGCGTTTATGGTGACGACAAATGAGTGGGGTTCGTAGATCACCACGTCGCCGCGCAGCGCATCGCCGTGCGGGGTAAAGTTGATGTCATCGACCTTGCCGCCCAGGCGGGTGAGTTTGACGTTGAGTTCGAACTCAGAAGGGCTGAGTGTTTTGCCCCCCTTGGTGGCGTAGGCGCGAAACTCCGGCGGAACGCCGGTTTCGAAAATCGCGAGTTCAAGGGTGAAGTCGCCATTCTTTAGCAGGCGGCCACGGTGAGGTCCTTTTTCCGGTTCGACTTCCGCTACTTCGCCGTGGCCACCTGTTGCATTCATGGTTCGCTCGGTATGGCTGCTGCCGCAGGCGCTGAGAAAGGTGGCTAAAACGAGTGGCAGCCAAAGCGCGCGCGCAGTTGTTTTCATAACGTTGTTCATTTGTGGCCTCATTATTCTTGGGTGGGTTGCGCGATGCGCATACCGGTGAGTCGTTCGATTTCGATAATGTCCTGGTGAGCGGCGATGCTGGCTTCGATCAACGCCTCTTGGGCATCCAGCAGTTCAGCCTGAACGCTGCGCAGTTCCAGGTAGCTGTAGCGTCCGAGGTTATAGGCACGGCGGGTCTCAGTCAGGGCTTGCTCAAGCGGTGGAAGGATGTCACTGCGCACGGTTTCGATCACATGCACGCTGTGTTCTAACTTCTCATAGAGTACGAAGAGGGCCGTTTCAGCACGCACGCGTGTTACAGTCTGTTGCAGATCAATTTGCGCCAGATTCGCCCGAACTTCCGCAACTCTGCCTGGATTTCGAGTGCCCTCGCCAAAGGGGATGGTGATACCGGCCACCAAGGCCTGATCATCCGTGCTTTGATAGTGGCGCAGGCCTGCGCTGACCCGCCAGCTTGGTTTTTCTTGCGCCAAGGCAAGATCCAGTTCCGCCTTTTTTAGCCGCTGTTCCGACAACAACCGGGCAAATACCGGATTCTGTTGCAGCTGTGATTGCAGTGTGTCCAACGATGCCAGTTGGGGAAGCGTTAGGATGTCGCCCTCGACCCGCGCGAAATCCAGTGTTGTCGCGCCCCATTGGGCGGCCAATTGCCGATTCGCGGAGAGCAGTTCATGCTCCAGATCCTCACGCTCAAGTTTTCTACGCGCCAGTTCGGCCTGCGCTCGCAAGAGTTCCGCCTCAGGGGTTTTGCCCGCCTTGACCCGTCTTGCCACGGCTTCAATGGTCTCTCGCGCCAGCTGCACGGTTTTATCCACATTCACCATCCGCGCCTGAAAACCGAGGCTGACTAGATAACGGCGCGCTGTTTCGGCGGCGGCATCGAGTCGTTTGATATCCGCCTCGACGGCGACCAGATCCGATCCGGCCCGCGCCGCATCGATATAGCGTTGACGGACACCGCGTTCCAGCACCCAGCCAATACTGACCGTTGCCTGGGCGCTATCCAGGCCTGTGTAGTTGCCGGAGCCGACGGCATCCTCCAACTCGATACTCAATTCGGGGCTGGGCGCTCGACCTGCTTGTTGCAGCTGGCCTTCCTGAGCCTTGAGCCGGTAATCAAAGGCCTGTAACTCAGGACTGTTTGAAAGCGTTTTGTTCACCGCTTCGCGCAAACTGATAGTGCGTGTATCTGCACCACCGTTGGATGCTGAAGCGACAGCAGTGCTTAGTATCAACAAACCGAACGCAGCCGCTCGCTTGCCAATATGCATTGGCAGATTAAAGGGTTTCCACATTACAAACTCCTTGTCTGCGCCCAAGGCGCAACCCCCTGTCCAGGGAGAACCCCCGAAAATTCGTCCTAAAACCGCTTAGGAAAAATTCTTCAGAGTGAAATTTCTTAACGGATGCCGGCCAACAAAAAATCGACAGGCACGATCAACCTGCGCATAGTGCAGGAAGCGAAGCTAATCAGGATTAGCCGGGATGTTTTTAGTGGAGTGGTGGTGCCCGTAAGGGCGGAGAGAGAACGAAATATTTATAAAGGGGATAGTTTTGCCGTTGGCGGAAAACCATGAGCCGCGATACAGAAAACATTACGACGGCTAAAAGATAGACAACTAATGCAATAGCAAAAACGGTGGTGAGATTTTTCAGAAAGCCGTCGGGACTGATGTCGATTTCAGACACATCGTCATGGTGTTCGCTGTGAGTTGAATCATGAGCCGAATGGACTTTGGTGAGATGGGTGTGGTCATCGGCAACCGTATCGGCTGCGTGGATATAGTTCTGATGATCAGAGCCGTGATCCAGCTCGTGGACATGCAGCCCGATAGATTGGACAGACAGCAGCGCTACGGCGAACAGCAGGGTCAGCCATAGCAATGTTTTTTTGTTTTGTCTGCGAAAAAAATCCATGGGCGGCAGTTTAATCAGCAAGTTACTTCAATTGCAAGTCTTTATTTTTGCTTGTTTTGTTCTTGTGTCTTGTGCCGCGAGTAATGTGAGAGATTTAAAAAATAATTCATCTGCTTAAATAGAGTTTAAAGTCGAAAACAATTATCAGCGCGTATACAAGAACCTTCTCGACAAAATGCATGAATGTGTCGGTGAGGGATGGGCAGGTGTTTTTGCTAGTTACCATATAAATAGTGAGTTATATAATGAGCTCAAGGAAGGGGAGATAACATTCATGATGTCTAATGCAGATATGCAACGTTATTATATGCATATGGATGTTGCGGCAGTCTCTGAGGCACAAGCAAATGTTAACGCCTATGTTTAGGAGAAAAATCTTCCATTAATCAAACAGTGGGCTCTAGATGGTAATTCGAGCTGCGATCTGGAAGAGTCCAAATAAAGCCTAACCAGGGGCTGCAGTGGATCGCTTTTCCGACGCGGTGCGCCTCCAAATCGGCCGCAGAGCCCATGCGTTAACGACCACTTTCATTATGATTGGTAGTGTAAAGAATCTTTCGCACTTTTTGATCTGGCGGCTGTTCATGCGGTCAGTTGTTCTTCCAGATGTTGCTTGTGCAATGCCTCCATGGAGAGGTAGCGTTTAGTGCCCCATTTGGTGCCCGCGATGTGCCTGAGCCGGGCGGCGCAAAGCATCAGTGCGGATTGGCCATCGGGGAAGGCGCCGACCACCCGGGTGCGCCGGCGGATCTCGCGCATGATTCGCTCCAAGGGGTTGTTGGTGCGTATCCGCCGCCAATGGGTGTCGGGGTATTGGTAGTAGGTCAGTGTCTCGGCAATCGATTCTTTCACCAGATCAGCGGCCTTTGGCAGTTTCATCTGCCGTAGCCTGTCAATCACTGCCTCGGCCTTCTGCTGGGCCGCCACCAGGCTTTCCTGGGCGTGGATAGCCTTGAGCATGTAGGCGACTTGCTTGACCTTGGTGTTGGGCACGTGGCTGAAGACGTTGCGGTAGAAGTGTACGGTGCAGCGCTGCCAGTCGGCCTCGGGATAATGGTCCGTCACCGACTCCACGAGGCCCAGACAGGCGTCGGAGATGACCAGTTTGACGCCCTTCAGGCCGCGTTGCTTGAGGTAGGCCAGGAAGCTGCTCCAGCCGGCCTTGTCCTCTTTCTGACCTTCGGCCACGCCAAGAATACGGCGATAGCCGTCCTGGTCCACGCCCACGGCGACCAGCACCGAGACGTTTTTGATCTCGCCGGCCCAGCTGCGCTTGAGGACAATGCCGTCGAGATAGACGTAGGGATAGTCGCCTTCGATCGGGCGATTGCGCCAGGCCTCGATGTGTTGGTAGACCTTTTGGTTGAGCTTGCTGACGGTGCCAGGCGAGACCCGGGTGCCCCACAGGGCCTCGGTGATGTCCTCGACCCGGCGCACCGAGACGCCGGCCAGGTACATCTCGATCAGCGACTCCTCGATGGAGGCCTCGCGGCGCCGGTAACGCTCGATGATCGCGGTCTCGAAGGTCTGTTTGCGTAGTTTGGGCATCTTCAGCGTCACCTCGCCGGCCTTGGTATGGAATTGGCGTTCGTAACTGCCGGCGCGGGTATCGACCCGGTCCGGGCTGCGTTCATAGCGCTGCGCGCCACACAAAGCATCTGCCTCGGCATCGAGCATGGCATTGAGGGTCTCTTCCACGGTGCCCCGGACCAGCTCGCCAAGATGGTCGTGAATCTTGGCCTCGTCAATGCTCACAACCTTGCCCAGTTTTTTGCTATTGTTGCTCATGGTGGTGGTTCCTCTTTGTGGTTGTTGAAATGTCGCAATTCCAACTTAACCACATGAACCACCGCCGTCTCAAATGTGCGAAAAATATTTTCGCGTTATCCCGAAATACTCCACTACCGATAAGGCGTTTCTCACCATTCAGGAAATCGGTGAGCCCTTGGCGGACATCAGGTCGTTTGGCTTCAGCGATCAGGTGCTTGCCAAACCCGTCTTTCTCAAGGTAACTAGGGATCGAGTAGAAATGGGAGGTAGTGTTACTGGCTACTCTTTATTTATGCCTTTCTGATCCTTACGCCTGAATAGATTGCTGATATCGATACCAAAGTATCTGAAACAGGCAATCAAAAGTACCACTGCCGTCGCCTCATCAAGATTGCCGATACCTGGAATGTTGTCAGGAATAAGTTCAAACACACCGGCGCCTGGATTGAATAAATACAAGATTGATAGCAGTCCTATCACGATCACAATAATGTTTTTTGACATAAGGCTATCCGAGCGTTATATGACGACCTGGGAATGTCTCACCCTGCTCATGGCCAAGTGGCAATTAGATAACGTGCAGTAGGTGAAGGCCTGATCTATCAGTTACGCCGGATTGCAGAGCATATTGTTATTTTCTACTCGGCCTGTCAGAGATACAGATATGGCTCTTCCAGTTGAATTCTCGCGGTCGTCACAAAGGGTAAATGTGATGGCGCCATCGCCTGCAAAAAAGCCGTTACCTCGGTATTCTAAGGTACTAGCAGACCCCACGAGGGTGGTACTTCCTTCCAAAGCGGCGTAGTTACGGATCGTGGTACCGTCGCCCGTATCAACGGTCCACCCCTCGTGCCAGTTGACCGAGCCACTATTAAGGCTGACACTTTCACCGCGACTTATCGCTTCGCTACGGGCGTAGTTGAGGCTGAGAATTAGCTCGTCGGCCTGTGAAGCAATACGATTGTTTTTGATCATTGATGAAAAGCTGGGAGATGCGAGAGAAATCAATATGGCAGCAATGGTCAGAGTGATCAACAGCTCGACGAGCGTGAAGCCCCTCTGATGGGTCGACGCAATATTATTGAATCTTGATGCTTTCATCGACATAACCCCCCGTAATTGCAAGCAGAATAAATGGTATTTTCCCTACAGGCAAGGGCAGGAGGAGATCGCTCCGAAGCTAATGGGTATTCTTGGTATCAGATCATTTCGAAACTAATTGATATAGGAATCAGGTGATACTGCAGTGTCAGGAAACTCCTTGAGGATATTTTTGTCCGCAGTAATCAATGGCACATCCAGGCTCTGTGCTAATGCCACAAACTCACAATCATATGCTGAGCATTTGCTCGACTGAACAAGTTGCATGATATGCGTCGATGAGACCTCGTACTCATTGTATTTAAGTATTTTTTCTGCCTGCTGAATAATGAGCAGCACTCCTTCAAGCGCCAGATACTGCTTTCGCAAATATTGACTTAGGGCGCTTCTGAATTCGCTTCGCCATAAAATAGGGACCGTCCAGTGCGGATCTAAAGCGAAAAGACGCTCGGCTTGTATTGATCTGTCGCCGGTAATATATAGATACGAGATGATATTTGTATCGACAACAATCATGCACGACCTTCATTTTTGGCCGCATCAAGCTCTGCATCTGAGATCGGATGGGAAGCCGTTTTCGCTCTCAACGCCTTGGCAATGGCAAGCTCGTCTTTGACTTCGATTTTCCGGGCGCCCAGGGTTTGCTCGACGCAGTACAATATCTCGCTGTTCAAACTACGATGATGTGCCTGCGCGGCAGCTTTCAGTCGATCATAGAGTTCGTCTGGGATATTCTTGACAGTCAATGTTGGCATAAACGTAAACCTCAATTAGATTCCATAATGGTTCCATTATGGTTTCTCTAATTGATTGGGTCAAGCCAATGATCGCTATTATTGTTCATGATAAGCGCAATTGTTATTATTTTATAATCAGTGACTTACAGCGCATAATGTATCTTATGTTAAATACAACAAATCTCCTTACCCTAGATAGTACCGCCTCCCTAGGCCGCGACTGAGCGCACCTTTTACAGTGCTTTACCGGAGGACCTCCTCGGCTCTTCCAGATCATGATCCATCCGCCTGGAGCCCCATCCATAACTGCTCCGACATAACCAGGGCGCGCGCAAGACGCAGTTTTTTGGCGTCGACTGGATGGGTTTGTTAGGGCGCGATACCGAGATTCTGGCACATGCGCCTGTATTCTTCCTCATACACAATGTCAGTAACTCCATGCTTTTCGCGAAATGGTGTAAGTGCCTTTCCCAATTGTTCATCTGCTATTTCAAAGAGCTGTTGGTCGCTTTGAAGGTCTTGAAGCATCTGGTCTCGACCACTCCGGGTAACAAAGCACTCCGCCTTTTCTCGGAAATAGTGATGTGCCAGATAATTTCTTCGGTTCAATGCTTCAGTTAGCGTGGACTCCAAATCCGACGGTAACACCACTTCTGACTTGAGATGCTTGAGCAGAGCCCCGAGAGTTTTCTGAAACCTACCCTCCATGAAATCGTCTATGTCTTGACGAGTATATTTGTCCTTCTCAGGTAACCTGAGAATTACCAGGGCATTCACTATTCCATGTTCGAGAGTCTGCGCTAGATACATGGTTAGTCCATAGTGCGCATAAACATCTCGTGTCTGTTCGTCGTCATAGTCCATAAGTTCTGTGCGCCCTAACAGCTGGATAAACGAGACCCGCTGTCTCGTTTGAACCGCCCCGGGTTTTGAGGAGGCTCCAACATCTGAGAGAATGGAGCCATGAACAAGACAAACAAGTTTTCACCTGAGGTCCGTGAGCGTGCGGTGCGGCTGGTGCAGGAGCACCGTGGGGAGTATCCATCGTTATGGTCGGCCGTTGAGTCGATAGCCCCGAAGATCGGCTGTGTGCCGCAGACGCTTCTGGAGTGGGTCAAGCGGGCGGAGATCGATGCCGGGGCGCGTCCGGGGATGACCACGGCAGAGATGCAACGCATCAAGGAGCTGGAGCGCGAGAACAAGGAGCTTCGCCGGGCCAATGAGATCCTCAAGACGGCCAGCGCTTTTTTCGCGCAGGCGGAGCTCGACCGCAAACTCAAATCGTAAACGCCTACATCGACCAGCACCGGGATACCTATGGGGTCGAGCCGATCTGCAAGGTCTTGCAGATTGCCCCATCGGCCTACCGGCGCCACGCCGCCCGGCAGCGCAACCCTGAACTGCGCAGCGCCCGAGCCAGGCGCGATGATGTGCTGATGCCGAAGATTGAACGTGTCTGGGCGGCCAACCTGCAGGTCTACGGCGCCGACAAGGTCTGGAAGCAGATGAACCGCGAAGGTATTCCCGTGGCACGCTGTACCGTTGAGCGGCTCATGCGCCGCCTGGGCCTGCAGGGCGCACGCCGAGGCAAGACCGTTCGCACTACCGTGCTGGACCGCTCGCTGCCGTGCCCGCTGGACCGGGTCAATCGGCAGTTCCAGGCCGATCGGCCCAACCAGCTGTGGGTGTCGGACTTCACCTATGTCTCGACCTGGCAGGGGTGGCTGTATGTGGCCTTCGTGATTGATGCCTTTGCCCGGCGTATCGTCGGCTGGCGGGTCAGCAGTACCATGGCCACGGACTTCGTGCTCGACGCGCTGGAGCAGGCCGTGTACGCCCGGCAGCCCGATTCAGATGATGGCCTGATCCATCACAGCGACAGGGGCTCGCAATACGTCTCAATCCGTTACACCGAGCGGCTGGCCGAGGCCGGTATCGAGCCTTCGGTGGGCAGCAAGGGCGACAGCTACGACAACGCCCTGGCGGAAACCATCAACGGGCTGTACAAGGCCGAGCTGATCCATCGTCGCGGACCGTGGAAGACGCGGGAATCCGTGGAGCTGGCGACCCTGGAATGGGTCTCGTGGTTTAACCACCACCGGCTGATGGAACCACTGGGTTATATCCCTCCGGCAGAAGCTGAGGCAAACTACTATAGGCAAGACCGCCGTCATGCTGCTATTGCAGCATGACTTAAATCAAACAGCCTCCGCGATTCCCGGGGCGGTTCATTACGCAGCGGGGTGAGGCTTGTGGCATCTAGCCACAAACGAGCATCGCGGAGTGATGTCCCTTGAAGCCTTTTGTTAGGCGAATATTTCTGATAAAACACTATGCACCTCTTCCTTTACATTGCTCTTAGAACAATGAGACAAAGAATAGCTACCCTGAAATGAAACTCCTTCAATTTCTCGAACTTCACTGCCCTTGGTAATATTGATCCTTACTAAGGGCTTAATTTCCGAAAATTTCTGTAACCCCTCTAGAAATGGGCCAGAAATATCCTCGTCACCTACTAACACGATACCGCCATGGCATAAACCGTATCGAAATCTATTTCTCGAATCCAGATTATGGACGTTAGCCTTAATTTGTCTGCTGAACAAATCCCTTTCTATTGTTTCATAGAACATGGAATGATCGATATTGCCTATATCAAACGATAGAACACTTATTCTAATACCGGTCCAGGATTTTCTCCCAGTAGCTTCAGGAGTCAAATTTTCCTCGCCATAAGCTCGCTTTATGAAATCAGACGCCAACTCGGTAATATTGGCCTTTTCATTATTCAAGAAACCGAGATTTACAAACCGGTTTATAGATATCCCCCTAATTGTGTCTGTTTGTTTCAATAAAATCTCTATCTGATGAGAGGTACCACCAACCGTCATTAGGTCATATTTACTCTGTATATATATTTCTTTTAAGTATTCCAAATCGCTAAGAGAAAGGTTTTTTGATGCTTCAATAAAAATTATCTTTATATTCTTGTGTGGAGGATCAATTATTAAGCTTCTCAGTAGCCGCGCATAAACCTCGGTCTTTTCATCCTCAATATCTTGTATACAACTACCCAATATTGCATGATAGTCTGACTCTTCAAATTCACCATTTAATAACGCTTCACATTCCTCTGGGCTACTTGTATGGGACATTAGAACATTGTGGAACTCGGATATTCTTTCATCGTTCCTATCCTGTATATACTTTCTTCCATGACCAAATAATACTTTCGCCCCATCGAAAAGAATCCCTCCTCCTGGAACTAAATTAGTCATACCTTCCTTTGCAAGTATTTCAGCAATAGAAAGTGTAGATTTTTTTGATCTAGAAATACTCTTACCGATAATGCTCATACATTTTTTCGCCTAACAGCTGGATAAACGAGACCCGCTGTCTCGTTATCCTTTTTTAGGTGAAACACTTTCTCAGCCTTCGATAATCCTGCAATAGACCGGAAATTATCGGAAGAAACGAAGACGCCTCAAACCCATACGAACCTTTCCACTCAGACTCACCTGTTTCAGTTGGATATCTATACAGAACGCTAGGAGTTGGACGCTTATTTTCTTTCAAAGCCTCTATTTCCTCTTCAGACATCCCCGGGTATTCAGTTTTAAATGGCATATCAAAATAATATCTTTCTTCTCGATATGTTTGGCAGTACTTTTCAAGCAGAGCGTCAATATTATGGTTCCCAATTTTAGCTTTTGAATCGAATTTGAATATTGCGCCTTTCATAAAAAGCTCAACCGAATGAGCTGATAGCATCAATACTACTGCGGCATTTGGCCAAGTAGCTTCGTCTTTATCAAATACCATTTTCTCTGCGAGAGCTTTTGCACCATTTCCGTATGATTCCGCGTATTCAAAGAATCTATCAGGAATGCTAAGTTTCAAAAGCTCTGAATCTACTACCAATGTGTAATTCACCATTCACCTAACGGTTGAGCTAACCAGGAGGCGCGTTGATCTAGCACCACTTTTGTGGACAGTTTATCACTGTACTGCTGAAGAGGCGCAAGATGGGAAAGACCATCAAGAAAAACTATGACCGCTACACTCTGGAATTCAAACTGCACGCCATAAAACTGTCCGATCATCCAAATATCACCGCGCTGGATGTGGCGGAGACGCTAGGTATCCACCCTGTCATGTTGTATCGTTGGCGAATGGAAAAGAAAAATGGAACCTTGCGTGAAAACAAACAGATGAAGAAGAAAGCCAAGCCATCCCGGAAAGCAAAACCACAGCCTGATCCCATGGTCGAGAGGCAGGCCGAATTACTAAAAGCTAATAAACGAATTAAGGATCTCGAGAAGACTCTGGCAGCAAAGCAAGAGGAGCTCGATATCCTAAAAAAAGCCAAGCGGTTCTTTTCGAAAGCAAGACGGTAAGATTTGAATTTATCGAGAAGAACCGCTGTTTTCATAAAGTGTCGACATTATGTGATTTATTGGGTGTCTCCACGAGTGGTTTTTATGCCTGGCGTGTACGCCCGATAAGTCAGCGACGCCAATATGATATTCAGTTAATGAAACTTATTCGTGAGTTGCATCAAGGGCATCGTCGAGCCTATGGGGCCGCCAGAATGCATTGGGAATTACGTAATCGAGGCTATGGCTGCAGCCGCAGGCGCATCAACCGCCTTATGCGCGAGCTTGGCATTAAGGCCTCAACGACAGGGTTGTATGCGTGGAGACCAGGGCAGCATGAGTTTTATTCGTCAACGGGAAACCAGCTCAAGGAACTGCAGGAGCCGGGAAAAGTGGGTGAGCAGTGGGTCAGTGACTTCACCTATATACGCACCCGGAATGGATGGATCTATCATGCTGTCGTGTTGGATCTGTTCAGCCGAAAAGTAGTTGGCTGGTCGTTCAGTAAAAAACGAAACACTGAATTGACGAAGAGCGCATTAAGAATGGCCTTGGTACGAAGCAAACCAGACACCGACTGTATATTCCATTCTGACCAAGGCATTGAGTATGCCGCTCATGAGTTCCGGGACATGGTTCTAGGTGCAGGATTTGTGCGTAGCATGAGCAGAAAAGGAAACCCGCTGGATAATGCCACTATGGAATCCTATTTCCATACAATGAAAGCCGAGCTTGTTCATCAGAAAATGTTTGAAAATGAAATTGAAGCCGTGGCTCATATTGTGGAGTACATTGAATTCTACAACCGGGAGCGATTGCATTCCTCATTGGGCTATCAATCGCCAGATATGTATGAAAAACTATTGGCTTAAGGCGTCCACAAAAGTGGTGCTAGATCACGTTGTTTGCGCCGATCTGGTTGAGCGATTTGTTATATTTAAAACCTAGCAGAGCCCCAGAGATGCAAAACATCATGTAAACAACCAACTCAAACGTTGAAACAAGCATGAAAATTGAAACAAGGCTTATACCGCTTAAAAGCATAACTTGTTTTATTGTTGTGCCTTTTAATATGAATTTATAGCTTACGAACATAGCGGCCAAGAAAATAAAAGCGAACAAGGCCTTGAATGTCACTAAGTAGCTTACTTGTGACTGCTCTATGGGCGAATTTAAAAACTTGGTTTCTTTATTTTTAAGCTCTTTATATTCATTTTGCGTGAGCGCTTCCTTACTGGCTTGTTCTTCGTAATATGACTGGTACTCTAATTGCTCCTGAGAAGGTGTTGGATTTGTAATTATGCCTTCAAGAAAGCCAATGCCAACAAATATGGCAGCTATTATGATGTATTTAAGTATCGGTTCAGTTTTCTTTTTTAAATATAACAGCTGGATAAACGAGACCCGCTGTCTCGTTATCCTTTTTTAGGCGCTTGCCCTTTGACCTGGCTTGGGAGAGTGCGGCGAGGTGCCGCACATGAATAAAACTGAAATTGAGTTGTTCCTATTGCCGACACACTGGCCGCCCCCGCTGCCTATCATGTTTTTATTAATGCCTTTAGCTTGGCTTGGCGCTTTCTTGCCGAAGCGGAAGAGCACGGCTTTTCGAGCTTTCGGTTGCCCACCTGGCCTTTGTGTATTTGCCAGGCCAAAGCAATGCCTTAATCTACCGACCTCGAACGAAGCGCGCCAAGCCACACCGGCTCAACTATTAAACTTTACCCCGTCATGGCAATTGCCACAACTGACTTTCCGACGCCCATGGCTCACATTATTACTTAGAATTTGTGAACGAAGATTTTCTTCGATTGCCAGCCAATGTCGAATATCCGCTTATCGCTCAATTGTGGTTTCATCTGGCGCCTAACAGCTGGATAAACGAGACCCGCTGTCTCGTTATCCTTTTTTATAGCGCAGGGTTGGTAAGCTCATAAATCACTGTAGCAATGTAGGAGCCTATTGCGCCTAAAAATACTGCTGAAACTGCAGATATGAATAATGACCAAATAGGATGTTTTTTTACGAAGGAAACGATTCGATAAAATAGTGGTTTCTTTATTCGAATTATTTCTTTTTGTGCTTTGTCGATTGTTTCGTTAGCAACTTTTTCCTTTCTTAATCTTTCGATGCAATCAGAACAAATAATAGGCTCATGTAAGGAATATACAATGTCAGTCTTAATCCCATTCATATCGAAAAGACAGCCACGAGTTTCATCATGGGCAAAATTCGTGGGTACATCGTTTAAGGGGATTTGGTCGCCACTTCTTTTATACAGAAATGTGTACGCATACAGTAGCCTAAACACCGCATTTTCCAGAGGAATATTAAAATGATCCAATATTTCCTTTATTTCATGAAATGTAAAAACTACTCGATTTTTACTAAGCCTCCGAGAATACCAATTAAGTTCTATAGGTACATTGACAATGGCAATAAGAAAATCACCGTTGAACTGCTCTGGTAAAAGTTGTTCAAGCCTTTCGTCACTGAACTCCCATCCATACCCGTCCGAATCTTCTGTAAGGGAATAATTTTCGATATCACCTGCAATAGAGAATATTTCCGAACGCCAGAGACCGATCTTTCTTTTATCGAACTCACTGGGCATGTGGCCTATAGTAGCGACAGATATATTCGTTTTACTCATACCTTCCTCAATGCGCTATAACGCCCGGCTAAACGGCGCGAACGGAGTGAGCGTCCGGCGTAGCGAAGCGGAGCGAATTTGAGCCGATTGTTATGTGTTTTAGTTGAGCCATGTGATTTCACCAGTAACTTTTGATTCAGCTACCTTAATTGCTTCACTTAAACTTCTCTCTCCTCCTGAATCAACCCAGGTCGAATGTTCGCGCTCACCCGCACGTTGAAATCGTACATAGTAGATGTAACCGTCATCCCCTAGCGGTATGGGTTGTTCTCCCTCTTCCAACCCATCTTCTTCTTTCACCATTTCGTACCACCAGTCAAAGTCTAAGGCGATAATGTCAACGGGATTAACGGCCGTTCCATCGTAGAGCCAAGTTCCTTTCTTGACGATATTTATGCTCATCTTCTTTTACACATAACAGCTGGATAAACGAGACCCGCTGTCTCGTTATCCTTTTGTAGTTATTTCGGTTTTAGAGTCTATATTCTAACGTAAATCAGCGGGTTAGTGATTTTCTATCACGTTCATCTTTACAAACAACTCGTGGCACGTAGAACATGTCTAATTTTGGAGGTAACCTTATGGGGTCAGGATACAACATCGGCAAAACCTAAGTTACTCGATCAGGTAAGAATTGCCTGTCGTCGATTGCATTACAGCCCTCGTACGGAAAAATCGTACGTATTCTGGATTCGTCGCCTGATTCTGTTTCATAACAAACGGCACCCTAAAGACATGAGCCAACGCGATATTGAGACCTATCTCAACCATTTGGCGACTAAAAAGCATGTTTCGGGGAGCACACAATCTGCCGCTTTAAATGCCATTGCCTTTCTCTATCGGGAAGTGTTGGATCAGGATTTACCTGGCTTGGATAAACTAAGGCGGGTTAAGCGCAAACAGAATATCCCTGTTGTTATGTCGATTGATGAGGTCAGCGCTACATTTGAACGAATGAAGGGAACGCCGCGATTGATGGCGGAGTTGATCTACGGGACCGGCATGCGCATCAGTGAGTGTGTGACACTGCGCATCAAGGATATCGATTTTGACAACCGTGCTGTCACGGTGCGGGCCGGAAAGGGTAATAAGGACCGCGTGACGCTGTTACCGGAACGTTTGATTCCTGCATTGCGGAATCATCTGCTTAAGGTGGCACAGCTGCATAAATCCGATCTTTTAAACGGCAATGGCTATGTCCCCATGCCCAATGCGCTCTATCAGAAATATCCCTCAGCCTCATGCTCGCTGGGTTGGCAGTTTGTATTCCCCTCAACGATGATAAGACCGTGGCGAGATACTGGAAAATTCGCGCGTTGGCACTGCTCTCCATCGACCTTACGGCGCGCGTTCAGAGAGGCAGTCACTCAGGCCAAGATTCACAAACACGTCGGCATCCACACTCTACGCCATAGTTTTGCTAGCCATCTCTTAGAGGCGGGGACGGATATACGTACGATTCAGAGTTTGCTTGGCCATCGCAATTTGGAGACGACCATGATTTACACACATATTAAACCAGACTACAGCAAGGTGAGCAGCCCGCTTGACCGCATGCCAAGATGAGGAAATATTACAGACATTGGCACCACCAAACAGATGGTGCCAATGTCCGCTTTCAGAAATCCGCAAGCTACAAACGATATGGAAGACTCCGCACCGCAATGGTACGGTAGCCCATATTCAATCTCTTTTTGGCACATGCAGTCTTTTCGGACACAGAAGTGTAATATTATTAATTTCTACTCATGCATTCATTCTGAAAGACGGCATCGGTAGACCTGGCACTGACAGGATCAAGGCTGAATGTACGGCTGCGGGTCGAGCTCTTCCATCGCAACCGGTATCCTAATGATAAGCACCCAATTAGAGCTGTCACTGTCTTTTTTGCCTCTTACATGACTATCTAGCGATGGTATGCGTGATTGACCCGCTTTCCCCGGACAGTGCCAACCTCGGCATACTCGCCAGCATATTGAAGCTATTTCCATGGATCACGCTGATAGCAAGCGAACCATCGAGCTCCCAAGATACCGATTTATCGTACGTTTTATAGTTATAGCTCGCGAACGACTCCAGATCTGCCACCCCTACGTCAGAATATTGGGGCAGGATCGGCGTATCGACGTATTTCACAACATTCACGCGTTCGCCTGCCATGACTTTATACCAACCACTGACCGCAGTGCGCGCATTACCCGCCTCGTCAAATACCTGGATATCGGCCGTATCAAAAGACGCGGACTCTGTGAATTCGGAAATTACGTTTTTCGGATACCCGGGCTCTGATTCATACCAAGACCGCGATCGGTGATACCATTTATTTGCAATTATTTCGTGCTCCTCACCAGCAACCCATTCGGTATTTTCTGCGGGAGATAGGTTTTCAGACTCGATTTCCTGGTAGTCACCATAGGTTAGGGTAGACGTTTGTCCCCACTCATCCCCGGGATCACATGTGACCATAAAAAGTCCTTGTTGGTTCGGATGTGGCGAGGCATGGACGATAGTGTGATGATACTGTTCGCACGCAATGGCAGGATCCCCCCCATAGACAAACTCGAGTCTATCGTACGGCACCACTTTGCTATCAAATGCCGTGACGATCCGAGCATTGTGCTTACGGATGGCTTTCTCGACAGTACTTTCAACATAATGAAGGCTGTTATCAGTGATCTGTATGAATTGGTCAAAAGGGGAATTATTCTGGTACTGGTAGTCCACCAGTCTCACTCCGCTTTGGCCGTACAGGCTCCCACGCTGGGCAAATGATGTCTCAGTCAAATCGGGCCATTGCTCTGAAACGGTGACTGAGTCATCGGATGCGGCCGGGTATACCTCAGCTCGAAAGTTGAAACTTTCCAGTCTAAAATTACCCGCGTCGTCGGATACTTTCAACTCAATTAAATGTGTTTCTTGTGGTGTAGTAATGTGCCAGTCTTCAGAAAGCGTTTCCTCCGCGAGCGCAACCATGTAGTGGCTATTCCCTGGATATAGTGTTCTCTGGGCTGGTCTCCAATCTGTCAACAGATTTCCACCTCGTGAATATCTGACTTCGAGATAAATATCATTGGGCTCTGTTGCCACTCCCTTTACGACTGGATCGGCCACTTGATATTCAATATTTGGTATCCCATTTTCAAACATCACTGCTGTATTGAGGGATAGCCCATTTAGCTTGACCTTATCCGTACTTATATACAAAGGGTAGATCTCATCTGACGCAAACTTTAGAGACTCTATGAAGGTCTCTCCTCCACCAAGACTGTAAGTGGCATTACTATAAATGACAGTCGCCGCCGGCGGAGTTTGGTCGAGATCAACCACAGATTCAATCTCTGTCTTATTCCCGAGTTCATCCATCGTTTCTATGGGAATCACATTACTCCCTGGCGCTAGCTCGACTGTTGCACTCCAAGTACCGTCGCTGTTAATTACCGCTTGATTATCTTGCACACTAAGATAATCAAGCGCGACACCGAACCCCTCCCAGGTGCCTGCCAATTCATAGTCGGTTTGGTTGGTGATTTTCGGGACGGTAACATTTATCACTGGGCCAGTGCTGTTGAAATTGACCAGCAGTTTCTGATAGGCCTCGTTTCCCATAAAATCGCGCGCTCTTACGCCGATGTAGTGTTCCCCGTCGCCATACTGATCGGTGATGATTGGCACGGAGGGCGCACTTGGATCAGAAGCAAGACCAATGACTTCACCATCTATATCGAATGTTACTTCTGCGACACCCACAAAGTCGGAGACTTTAACCTCATAATTGATCGCGCCCGAATACCATTGCCCTTCAGGGTCAATTTGGGAGATGCGAGGCGCGTCCTTATCAATCGGTTGCGGTGGCACGTCAGTGAACATACGATGCCCGCTATTCGCGATCGCCTGGGCATCCGACAGCAAGTCTGTTAAGACGAGACCGGTCTTATTGATATTCGTGTCAGATACCACCGTCAGCATGTGGTTGGCGAATTCTGAACGGTATACGTTCGGGCCCAGGGGAACTGCGCCGTAAGACAGACCCGCAATGCTTTGGTTTTGATCATCTCCGGTTACCTTCTTGCCATCCAGAAGCCCGTCGCTACTGATATCGTCATACATGATGCTCGCAAGGCGAATCGATGTATAGATGGTATGAGGAGACTGAAGATTTTCCTCGCCAGCGTGTTTAGTCCAAGAGGAAATCGCAGCGGTAAACAGGCCGTAGCGCATGCCATCATCCAAGGAATAGCCATAATTTATAGGATTGGTGACATCTCGCGGCACCGTGTCGAGAATATCGAAGCCAACATAAGAGCTAATGGCCGTTGATGATTCGACAATTGCATTATTGAGATTGACTCCCTGGCCGACTTTGTAGACGACAAAACCGGCTGCGAGGTTGGTAAGCGGCGTCACCATTACACTGAGCGGTTCACCGCTCTCATAAAACGTAATCGCTCGCAGCACGTCACCAGTAGCCAAGGTAATGACTTTTCCGCTGGCCTCTTCGATATACGTCCCTCCCGTCACCTCAATTAATACCGGGAGAGATGCGGATCGAAGACTCAACTCATAATAGCCGTTCTCGTCTGTCGTCGTTGAGCCAAGAAACTCGCCCTTGGTTGCATCACTATTGAGACCATACACCTTGATAGTGCCATTTCGAATAATGGCGTCTACCGAATAGCCACTGACGGTACTTGTGGATCGCTCTGGCGGCAGGCCGCCCTCTCCCCCTGACTGACAGCCGGAAACAGCCAGGCCCATCACTGCGACGAGCGCAAACATCCATTTCATACTACCCTACTCCTTATTTATTTTTCATTATCTATAAAGCGCGGAAATCCCAATCTTCAAGAATGTTGAATCGGAGGCGACCGGCTGGCCCAGTTTGGCGACGAGGCCGATGTCCCAGGAACGGGAAAAGGCCCAGTAATTGGCGGCATTTAAGACGAGATTCATACCGGATTCACTGCGATCGGGGAATCGATAGGTGAGGTATCCGCCCGTATCGACACTGTGGCGGTCGCGATAACGGAGGTCGATATAGTCGACCCCGACACCAAGCCAGGGCTTAATATCGGGCGTCAGCCGAAACCGGTGTTGGAGTGATAGACCTACGCCTTGGTATTGAACCTTCTGACCGATCTGGTTGATCCCTGCGTCCAGGATCACGGAATCCGCAAAGGCCTCGACCTGATATCTGATATCGCGCTTGAGAGAATCGGCGTAAAACCCATTAAACGGCGCCAAGTAGCTTGTGCTACTAGTCGTACCATCCGGGTCATCTACCGAAAGAGATGCGCCATAGGCGGTGTAACCAAACTCCCCTGCCTGCGCTACCCCGACGCAGGCAAGCACTGCAAAACATCCTACCAACTTCATTTTTTCCCCAACGAGCTACTGCATTGTCAATATAAAGAAATCATCAAATGAGTTCAAACCACTGAATCCCGCTACGGCGCGGGTCATTCAGAATGCCTCTGTGATAAACAGACGCGCCTCCCGGCTGGAGACATAGATCACGTATTCGTCTTGAAGCTGCTCCGCAACGGCACCTTCACCTTCACTAATCACCACATCCGCGGCGGTGACCGCGCCGGCGCCAACGGGCCCTTCTTGCGCGACCATACCAAGAGCGGTACGGGTTGCCGCCAACAGCCCTGATTGCACACTGCCCTTCACCAGCGCCTTTTTCTTCACGATGCCGTCCAGGCCAGAGACTTTCTGCATGTCGTAGACCTGGCCTCGAATGGCGAATTCTTCGCCGTATGATGTCACGCCGCGTGTCACCATCAATTCCAACCGCTGCGTGGCGCCATTGAAGATCTTCTCGGCAAACAGTTCGGTGCCCGCCTCCAGTGTCCGGTAGCGCCCAGCCACTGGCTGGTCAACCCGAAACGCCACCATGCCCGGCTCCGCGCTGCTGATATTGCGCAGCATCTCCACGTCGATCCAGGTCCCGATGCGGATGCCATACTCCAGCTCATCCACAATGACGGCATCGGTATAGACCGTTTCATCGGTAGCCCGCGTGCGGGGTGGTGGCACATACTCAAACGGGTTTACCTTGGCACTTGCCGGCTCAGGCGCCGCTTCGGCGGCGCTCTCTGGTGAACTGACAGTGCGTTCGGTTTCCCGCCTGGATCGTATCGCCTTCGGCTTGGAATACTTCGTCACCCGAGGTGATTCCTGTGTCTGGATAACAACGGCGTCGGGCACGGGGGGAGTCGCTATCTCCTTTGAAACTTTGCTCGGCGGGGCCGTCCCATCCTCGCGCTGTACCTGGGGCAACAGCTGGCTGAGGTCACCGCCCTGGATGCGAGCGCGCTTTTCCCGGTGCACCCGGTCGGCATCGCCAGCCAGCTGGCGCAGCTCGTCCACCGTCAGCAAACGTTCGGCGCTGGCGGGCGCCATAGCTGCGAGCAGCAAACTGCCCAGCATCACTAGCCTCACCATGTCAGCTCCACCTGCCCCTGGTCAGTCAACACAACCAGCTTGATGACCTCGTAGGCCATCAGCTTGGACTGCTCCGCTGCCACCACGCCCTGGACGCGTTCGCCAGCCTCCACACGGCGCCGCACCTGTAGGCTGGTGGGCAGCAGGTGCGCCGGTGAGTCGCTGTCAGCCTGGACGAACAGACGCGCATCCAGGATCTTCACGTCGCCCAAGGTGTCGGCCTCGAGCTCGAAGGGCACGATGGAGAACTGGTCATAGCCCAACACCGAATCCACCGACAACACCAGCCGGTCACCGTTGGCCAAGACCATACGCGAATATTCCTTCACCCGGTCTTCTTCGGCGTCCTGCAGGGCGAGATAGGCCACTTTCGCCAGGGCGCGCTGGTCGATGTCCTGCTCCAGGGCCTCAAGCTTGCGCTGGTACTCGCTCTCCAGGGCCTGGAGGCGGCGCTGCACCGCTGCGTCGATCAGGTCCTGCCGGTCTTCCTCGGACGGCTCGAAAACAATATCCGTATAGTGCTCGCGCCAGTCTTTCACAGTGCGCAACCGGGCAGTGATGTTGTAGCCCGCCACGGAAATGAACAGGTCGCCAAGATAGCCGCTCATATCTCCGCCGTCCCGGCTCGGAGGCGCGGTCAGGACCAGGACGTTGCGGCCTTCCTTGCGATCGGACTTGAACACGCCATTGGTCAAGGTCATGGTAAAGGGCGCCTCGCCCTGCCGCGGCTGCTCATCCAGCACGAAGGGAAACACCAGGCGCGTGCCCAGGTCCGGGACGATATCGATGGTCAGGGTGGTGAATTCCTGCAGCGCAACGCGCTTGACGCGGGGCGCATTATCCGCCTCTCCCGCGCCGGCTAGCAAGGGTGCGAACAACAGTGAAGCAACAATCCAGCGCCACATATCAGTTGTCCTCAATCCCAATCACCTTGAAGCCCACCGTGGCCAGGGTGGAGCGCGGCACGGCGAGCAGGGTCAGGGTGATGTCAAAGGGTTGTTCGACGATGCTTTTGCCCGACTGGGCCACCACATTGCCGTGGTAGCGTACCGAGGCCTCCAGCTCGCGCCTCCATTCGATACTTGGATTAGCGGTAAATTCCAGATGGGAGCGGGTGTTGGCCTCGCCGATCCGAACCAGGTAGTTCGTCTCCAATACTTCGGCCAGTTTCTGTTCGCGCAGCTCCACCGCCATCATGTTCAGGGCCCGCGTATAGTCTTCCATGATGAAGGACGAGTTGGCACTCAGGTAGTCGCGCAGGAAGCGCTGCCCGCCGGCCATGATCTCATCGTCCGTGCGCGAGCTGCCACTGAGATACTCGAAGTGGCCCAATACCTGCCCTTCCTCATTGACGGCCAGCACAGGCGTGCCGAACACCTTGTCGAGAAAGACATAGGCCACCAGCACGAACAACAGTACGCCGGCCAGCATCCACCCCAACAAGGCATAACGCTGTAAGCGTATGACCAGACCACCTGTGGGACCGTGCATATTAAGCAGCTCCTTTTCGCTTAGCTGCGTTGGCTGTTCCATGGCTAACTACCCTTTTTCTTGAGATTTTGGTGAATAAAATGGCCCCGGCGCGCCGCCTCGCTGCTGCGGGTGCGCGCAGGTGTGGCATCGCCTTGCTTGGCGTCCTGGGCCGGGGCTTCGTATGATGCCCCGGCCGCACTTCCCTTTACATCCACCCCACCGCCTGTGGTGGCGGCCGTAGCCTGCTGGACAACAGCCGCAGTGGCCGCCTTCTTGGCGCTGGCGCCATTATTCGCCTTTGACGCGTCCGGATTTGCACCGCTGGCGCTAGGTGTTTGGGTACGAAGCGACTCGGACAGGCGGCCGTGGTTAGTCATGCGACTGGCGGCCGCGGCCGATGCGGGCCGGGCCGCCGGCCCCATACCTGTCATGGTGCGAGCGGCGCCTTCAATCTTGGCGGAGGCCGCTTGGGCCAAATCACTGCTCCCTACCGCCGCCACACTATCCCGGGCGCCACCTGTCATACGTTGCCGGGTGACCTTCAAGGTCGTGGCCGAGGCCGCCATGGCCGCGCCCGCAAAGGGCATGACCAGGCTGCTCATGGCGCTGTTGTTGGCGGCCATGAGTCCGGCAATCAAGGGCGCGGCGATGATGATCGCGGCGATCAGGAAGTTCAGTACCGTGTAGAGCAGATACACACCGGCCTTTTCCACCATGAAGCTGCTGGCATCGCCGCTGATCAGATTCTGCGCCGCCCCACTGAGCACTGGCGAAAAGAACCAGATCAGAATTGCCTCGATAATCGGCCACAGCAGCACCCCTGCGGCGAAGATGCCCCAACCGCGCAGCATCTTGAACTTGCTGGTCATGGACAATGGAATCACCACCAGGCCCCAGACGAACACCAGGCCATAGCCCACCGCCAGGGCCAGGCGCATTACCACCAACAGGAAGACCACTACGATGAGTGACAGGTAATAGACGAAATAGGCGATCCCGGTCGTTGGCGCGGTGACCAGGCTCAAGGCCGAACTGCCCAGGCCCTGATCGGCCTTGTCCATCTGATTGATTTGCTCGATGAAGGTCTGCATCTGAGTGAAGACCACTTCGAACGAGCCTTTCTCGTTCAACAGGCCGTAGAAGTTGTTGAAGGCGTAACTGATCATGGCGCCAATGGCCATGTAAGCCGAGAGCAGGAAGCCGTACCAGAGAAAATCGCGCACCGCCGCGGCATAGCGCGATTGCCCGGCAAAGCTGTCCAATTGAGTCTCGGTCAGGCGCACCCACATGGCGATTACCACCAACACCGGCGTGATGTGGGTCAGCATCCATAGGGCCAGGGATTCCACATTGGCGTAGATGGGTGCGGCGCTAAACAGCTCAATTAGGGATACAACAAAGTCCACGCCCTACTCCTCACGCCTTGACGCCGCACCGAAGATATCCGCCTGCAGCTCGATAATGCGCTCATGCTGAATGCTATCCTCCACCCCTTCGCGCTGCTCGGCCAGCTGGCGACTGCGCTCCGAGGCCGCCAGGGCGGCATAGATGGCGGCGGACTCGGCCGCGATCTGCGCCGCCTCCTTGTCAGTGACGCCGTCGGCCGCCTTGCTCAGATTTTCATGACTGGCCTGCTCCAGCTGTAACAGGAAGCGCTCCTGTTCAATGAGCCGCTGCTGCGCTTCAATGCGCTCGCGCTCCGCTTCATCGAGCGGTTGTTCCAGGCGCCGGTCCAATTCCCGGCTCAGGGTGAGCAGTTTTTCTTCCAGGGTCATGCCGGAGAGCGCATCCAGCTCGGTGACGTTTCCCAGATCGCGGCGAAAGACATCATCCAGGTTATGCAAGAAGGTATTCTCCACCGCGTCCTTTTCTTCTTTGACGGTCTTGATGGCGTCGTTGACCTTGGACAGGGTCTCGTTCTGTGCCTTGGCCTCCTGCACCATATCCACCATCTTGGTGTACATCGCTTCCAGCTGGGTAACCATCTTGGCCAGGGAGACATTCTCCTCGCCAAAGATGCTGGCCTTGGCTGGGCTTGCCACCAATAATAGGGCCAGTGTCAGTACGCCACTTCGCCTAAGCCGCATCACGCCGCTCCTTGATCTGCTTCAATGTCTGGATCTCCTCACCCAGCAGCTGCAAGCGCATCAGTGGGTCCTCGGTGTGTGCACCAATGGCAGTCTTCAGGTCGAGAATGGCCGGATCGGTGTTGGCCAGGGCCAGTACCCGCGCGGGAAAGCTGAGATGGAGATTGAAATAGCGATCGCCGACAGCCCGCAGGGCCGGGCGCCAATCGAACTCCATGGGGAAGGGATAGGCACGCCATGTCTCCAGGGCGCCGGCGGGCATATTGAGGCGCTGGGCGATCTCGTCATGCTCGTCCTCGCGGTAGAGCAGTGAATACAGGGACATGGAGTTGAGCACCTCGGATTCGATGGTATCGATCTCGTGGATCCCCTGGGTCACCAGGTCGATGGCCCCGGCATCCTTGCGCCCCATGCGCGCCAGCTCGGAGATCAGCCGCCCCACCACCTCAGGCGCCACGCGCACGAACTTGTGCATTTCGTCCAGCAGGACCCGTGCCGGTCGCCGCCGGGCGAAGGCCAGATGAGAGTAGCGCAACGACAAAAAGACCAAGTAAAACTGCAGCAGCTTGGGCGAGGCCTTATCCACGTCCTTCAGGTCGACACCGGTGATGCCCTCGCTGAGGCTGAGATTGTCCTGCCGGGTGAAAAGCCGTCCCTCCGTGGTATGGAGAAAGCTCTCTAAATTGCTGGCCATGACCTGGGCCGCCTTAAGCTGCGGTTCGCTGCCGAAGTTGCCAGTGTCTTGCAGCTCGAGAAGAAGCTTGTCCAGGGTCGGCGCCGCCTGCTTTGCCGGGACCGCATAGAGCAGCTGCAGGGCGGTTTGCGCCGCCGCCTCCTGATGGACATCCAGGGAGGTCTTGCCGTCGGCCAGGATGAAGGCCAGGGCCTGCACCGTGCCGCCGGCCACGATGGCGTCCAGGGGCAAGCTGCCTGCGTCGGTGGTGGCCATGGTGTAAGGCGGCAAGGGATTGATCACGGTTTCATTGGGATCGACCTTGGAATAACTGCCGCCAAAGCCCTCAACCACCCAGCGATAGCTCTCGCCGATCTCCGCGATATACCAATCCACGCCAAACGGATAGGTCTCCAGAATGGTCGCCACCTTATCCACGCCCTTGCCCATGCCGGTCTTGGCGCTGGTGACGCCATGGGAGAGCTTCAGGGACGTGTAATTGAATCCGACCAGCTGGCCCGCCGCGCCGATGCGCAGCGATTCGGGATGGCGCTCGCCCGAGTTGTAGACTTGCACCGGTAACATGTCGGCCACCTGCATCTGGTCATCGGGGCGCAACATGGGCGAACGATAACCTTGCCCCGGTTGGCCGACCCGGAAATAGGGCAGCTGGATATAATCGGCGCTGCGCACCTGGCCGCCGTGGGTCTCGACCCAGTCGGCGATACTGTTGGCTGCGCTGCTAACCTGCATCTCTGTGCCGTGCAGATGGATGATATAGGCGTTTTTATAGATACCCAGGTTGTTGTCGGCCACGAACTGGCGAAAAGCGGACAGGTCACTGAGCCCCTTGGCGGAATAGTCGCGACCGCGGCGCGACATAAGGCCTTCGGCCAGATCCGATTCGCCTTCGCTCTTGCGCATGGCCGCCTTGGTGTCGACGGCCTCGACGATGTGGCTCACGTGCAGGGGGCAGGGCAAGGCCGCCATGCCGGCGAACCAGGCCGGCGCCGCATCCGGGTACATGTATAGAAATAGCACCTTGGTGTGTTGGTCCTGGCATTGCAGCATCGCCCCTTCGATAGCGGGCTTCTCTCTCACCCATTGCTCGCGCAGCGAGTAGCGCTGGTCCACCCTTGGCCTGCGATCGGTGATATAAGCGGGGCGGTATAAACTCTGCTGTACGCGGGCCGCGTACTCCTCAAGCGTGGCCAGGCGTCCAGCGGGAAGGAAGCGCAGCAGGCCTTGGACATAGGCCTCCAGGGCCAAGGCATCGCGGGATTGCCTGACCAGCGCCTTGCGCGCAAACAAGGGGCGGTGGGCGGGGCGCTTGGTCACCACCAGGGCCACCCGGTTGGCCATGGCCATATTCGCTAGATGTTCGGCCATGTCCTGGCGCAAGGGCGCGGCGAAGGCCTGCCCGCGCTCCATCGCCCCGCCCCGCTCTATGTATTCGCGCGCCAGGCTGGCGTCATATTCGCGCCAGAGGTGGAATTCCGCTACATAGCCGCGCTCGAAGCGGTTCAGCAACTGATACAGGTTGAAGAACTGCTGCTGGCGCTGGGTGTCGGTGAGTAGTTCACTGTCCAGTCCGTCCCAGACCACCATCACCGACACCGCCCCATCGCTATGGGCAATGACCGAAGCGGTCAAGGGATGGCTCCAGGTGTAATGACGGTGATAGCTCACTGGTGCTGACGCCCGGCCTCGTAGGTGATGGCATGGCGTTCTCGTTTGGCCAGCCAACGCACTCGCAGGAAGGCCAGCTCTTCACCCAGGGCGAATAGCACAATCATCGCGCCAAACGCCAACAGCGCCACCAGGCCCAGCAGGATCTTCACCGGCAGCAGCGGAAAGGTCAGCGCCAGGAATCCGCTGGCCAAGGCCACCAGGCCGCTGATGACACCCTGCAGCGGCAGGCCGAACAGCTCCTTGGGACGCAGGCGGGCGTTGAAGGCAGGCATGATCAGGCGGCGAGCCCCGCGATGCCATAGACCAGCCCGGCGATCACCAGTGCCACAAAACCGCCGGAGAGAAATTGCCAGCCGCGATCACGATTCCCCATGGAAAAGAAACCGGCACCCGCCAGCATGCCGATGATGGCCAGGATGCCCACACCGAGGGAGAGAAAGTCAGTGACCTTCTTGCCGACCGATTGGGCTTGGCTATCCGCAGAACCGCTGCTGGCGTAGCTGGGCAGCTTCACCTCAGCAATGGCGGCATCGGGCAGGGCAAGCCACACGACGCCGACTACCACCAACACGGAAAATAGATGTTTCATCTTTGCAACTCCTTATTTTTGTCTAACTTGTTGTGTCTTCAATGAATGATCGGTGGTGGACACCCATGCGCTGATGGAGATCGAGGCTTGTCCGATGAGAAACGTCAGGGGCAACAACAGCACAGTGAGGTCGACCGAGATGATCAGGTGCAGTATCAGCTCTTGGGCGTAACTGGCCTGCTCGAACCACTGAGCCAGCTGCATAGCCCAGTTATGGGGCAACACTGGCAAGGCCGCGTGATTGACAAACCATTGGCGAATAATGCCGCCGTGCACCATCTCACCCCTGAATTGAAACGACGGGAAACAGCCCACGAGAAAGAGTGGTATCAATGGGGCCGGGCAAATCACCCAGACGCGGATCCAGGTCAGCATCACACCACCTCCCGGTATTGCTCGGGATCGGCCAGGTGCTCGGCCTCGGCCTGGATCGCGTCCATAGTGGCCGGGTCCATGTATTTGCCCCAGAGATCCAGGCCGCGTCCCGCCACTTTGTCTTGAACTGGATCGGGCATGGCCACGTTCTGCCATTCGCTAAAGTCCGCCAACGGCAGGCGGGTCTTGAAGATCGGATTGAGTGTGTCGCCGGCGACATCCATCAGGGTCGAGATATAGGCCTCACCCGGACGCAGCTGTTTGAAATCCTGGGAGCTGGTGCGAAATACCATGCGGTTCATCAGACTGACGCCATCACGGCCATCGAGATCTGAGCTGCCCAGTTCGGTACGCTCGTATTCGCCCATAAGACGCACGGCGTAATGGGAAGTGCTATCGCCCATGACGCGCAGCACGATCTTGTTGGCGATGGTGTCATCGAGCTCGTCCTTGAAGGCGGGCGAGACCGACTCCAGCTGGGCAAGACTCTGGAACGAGAAAAATAGCGGCATGGCGGCGCTGCGGCAACGTGCCGAGAACGGGCCGAAGTTGGCATGAAAGAAGTCACCCCAATCATCCATGAATAGCGGAAACGGCTCGGACCCATCGGCGCCTGCCAGTTGGCGCCGCCGGGCTTCCACATTGAACATCTCCACCAAGGCCACCGCGACTGTCTTGGAAAACTTGGTCAATGGCAGGTGGAAATAGACACCTCTCCCCTGCTCCACAATTTCGGCCACCTTGATGTCCGGGGCATAGTCGTTGAGCCGATCGGTGTGCGGGCCGTAGACAAACGGAAACAAGCGGTTCAATAGGCCCTGCAGCACAGCGCGGCGATTCTCATGCTCGTCGCTCTTGATCCAGTTTTCGTACATCGACAGCGCCACCGGGTCGACACCGGCGCCCTTGGCCAGGCGCAGCAGCTCGATCTCGGCATCCTCCACCGCCACGGCGGTATACAGGTCCCTTAGATTGACCGGCATGCCCAGGCCCTTGAGGATCGGCACCACGAGTAGCAACTTGGCCAGCTGCTCATCACTATAGAACGACGTCGACTGGGTGTGGCCAATCAGACTGTGGGTCAGACGGTCCACGACATCATTGGCTTCGCCGTCCAGAAGATTGACGCTATGGGTGCCGGGGAGCTCGGAGGAGAAGAAATAATCCGGCGCGCCGCTGCTGGCGACCTTCTTCTTATATATATCGATATCGCCCTTGCCCTCGAACACGGCGTAGCCGGAACCCGGCCAAAACGATTCCATTTTGTCCAGGATGCCGAGCAGCATGGACTCTGTCTTGCCCGCCTTGGGCGAACCCAGGCACAGGGCGCCCAGGCCCATGTAGGCCACCGGCAGGACCGCGTCGTTCACTCGCCGGGGCGTATAAGGATTGCTCAGTTCAATGGCGTCGCCGATGCGCCATCCCGCCGTCGCCGACTGGAGCGGTCGGCTACGATACCAGCGGCGCAACAGAACGCTGCCCATGGCAGCGATAACAACACCCAGGGCGACACTCCACCAGGCGGAGAAGAACCACCCCATCAGGAACAGGTTGAACGCCACGCCGGCCAGAAGAATCAAACTCACCACGCGCATCAGCGTAATTCCCACAGTGGTGTCATCTCTTGCACGCCGACCTTTTCGGGCAGGCTGATATATTGCTCGATGGTATCGAGGGTCTTGAGACCAAATTGGTCGCGGATCTGCGCCCGCGGCGCACCCGCCCGCGTCATCTCACGAATGGCGGCGCATTTGCCCAGAAACTGGCGGTGGCGTGCTGCTTGATGAGTATCGTTAGATACGACGATGAGTTCGTCAGAGACGTCCTGCCAACTGCGCCCGGCAGTGTCTTGATAGTAACGGGGATTGGGACTGTGGCGACGCGTCCAGCAGTGGGCCAGACGGCGCGGCTGCATGAAGTAATCATCGATCACCACCAGGTAGACCTTGCCGTGTTCATCCGAGCCGCCGTGTTCGCTACGGGCCGGATTGAGGCCGCGTGCAAACGCGTATTTACGGCTGAAGAAGGTGAAACGGGGGTGACGCAGGCGAAGCGCGAGCTCGACTTCGTTGCGCATACAGCGATGTGCCATGACTGCCCAGGAGGTATAACTCTTGCCGGAAGGCAATGGCCGATCCACCACGCCACCTCCCTTGTGGGTCAGGGCGATGATGTTGGGGCGCACCGCGCGGTTGACCTGCACCAGGCCGAGCCGTTCCAGCTTGGGCAACATGCGCGAGACCGCGTATTGGGGAATACCCCAAGCGTCAAGCTGGCCGGGCGTGGCATACATGAGCCGCCCCAACACCTGCAGGGTGTCCAACTCCCGTTGCTTGAGCATGATGCTCTAGCTTGCAATCTTGCCGCGGTACGCCTGCAAGACGTCCTGTGCACGTGTCTCTAGCGTCGCCAATAGCTCTTTACGCACCGGCTTGCCTTTTTGCTTGCTGACCTTGATAGGGTTAAGCGCCATATCTTCGGCCAGCAGTCCCAATAAATCGGCCAAGGCCTCCGCCGCTGGCATGGATACAGAAAGTCTCGACGCCCTCGCTGAAGCAGCCCGCGACACCCGTGTTGGCACCGCACCGCTATTCAGGGCCCTGTCGCCGCCATGGGACTCATGCTCGGCCGATTGGCCATCGGCGGCTTGCCATGACGCCCGCGCCTTAAGCGCAGCCAGAGTTGTTAGCTCACCCTGCGCCACTTGATCACGAAGACCTTGAGGCATCTCATCAAGAGCCGACTGTACAAGCTTGTCCCTATGCTTTAAGGCCGGCCGCGGTTTGACCTCATCGATCTCGATCAAATACTGAAGCTCGGGAGACAGGCCGAGCAGGCCCAGGTGGCGGGTGACGTAACTACGGTCCTTGTTGATCTTATCCGCTAGTTGCGCATCCGTGTAGCCATGGACCTCTTTTTGGTTTACCAAGGCGCGGGCGATCTCCAGTGGTTTGAGATCCTCTCGTTGAATATTTTCCGCCAGCTGGCGATTGGTTTTTTGTTCGTCGTCTAGCGCTTTTAAGGTCGCGCGAATTTTGTGATGCGCGGATACATCCGGTTCGCGTCGTTGCAATATCCGCTTGGCCCGTAGACGTCGTTCACCGGCGACGAGCTCGTACCGGCCGTTCCCCGCTGGACGTACCAAGATCGGTGAGTCCTGGCCATGGGCGGCAATGTCATCCGCCAGCGCTTCCAAAGCGCGTGAATCGTATTCTTGTCGAACTTGGGCGTGAATATCGATTAAATCGATATCGATAACGACGGCATCCGGGTCATCATGACGAACTGAAGCCACATTAACTGGTTCAACTCGATGTGATTGTTCCGTGGAGTAATCTTGTTCGTGCTTTATTTGACCCCTGTCGTCCTGTTGTTGCTGGTTTATTCTTTCGCGTTTTGCCGCAATCAACTGCTCGAGACTCACCTACTCTTCCTTTCTTATTGCTTTTTGGTGGACCATCCGCTCGGCCCAATTTGGTATTTATTTTTTTAAAAACAGCGATGTGCCGACGGCACTAGATACGCACTGCGGTAACACTCGCTCCCAGCGGAACCCTGGCCATGGCGTTCCTCGGCTGGATCCATAATTGGCGCTGATGCTGCCAAGCAAGTTGTTTTTGCTGAATCTGTCGTTTGGTGTAGTGACCACTGTCTGCCTCGACCAGGATCGACTCTCCACTTGCCCCTTTGGCGATGGCATCCGGAGCAATGCTACCGAACAGCAACTTGTCATCGGCGGTAAAACAACTGGCTGTGCGAAATTCTTGCGGGCGCCCCAGCTCGAAATACGCGCGCCCTGCCAGTAATTCATGGAAATGGCTTCGGTTGCCCCCTACCCCAGGCACGTCTCCCCCCCAGGCCCTGGCGACCGCCTTATTGGCGAACTGCCAAGCGGTGATTTTTTCCATACCTTTGGGCGCACCGATGTCGACGCGCTCCAGAATTCCAGCGTCCACCAACTTATCCAATCGCCGCCGCGCCCCATGTTTTCGGTCCACGTAGTGCCACTGGTTCGCTGTTATTTCATCGATGATGAGCGTCTTGGATAGATCTTGAAGGAATGAGCGATCAGCTTTTGACAGACGAATTGTCGCCGCACTTTTCGCCTTTTCTAAAACTCGTGCCGTACGTGGATTCTTCACCATTACCCCCTTGCCCAAAAATACTACTATAGTGAATTTCGCAATACAACGATGAAAAGGCGAATGCAGAACTACCTATCGGTCTTCCACGCTTCGCCATTACAATTTTTGCAAGATTGGAAAGCGAGGTGATGCACTCACTAATATGTGTCTACTAGATAAATGGCTATTACCTCGCCAATGGACCTGAACAACATGCAATGACAATCCGGAATTCTGTTAGCCGATTTCAAAAAAAATTAACGGGCCACACTTCACCCGAATCATCGCCCGAACCATTGTCGACCCACCAGTCGACAATGATTGAATGAAACAGCTATACAATTAGTTCTATTGTTAAAATCCACTATTGTTTGACTGGCTCGAAAAGACCCGCTACGGACCCGTTACTAAACATGAAAGACAACGTATCGTCATTGTTATAGGTGTCCGATAATGCGCCTATTCCGGAATAGGTTCCGTTATAAGAAAGGCAATTGGTTACGGTAATGTCGACTCCGTATTCGTTTTTAGACGGGTCCAACAGAGAAAAATCACCCTGCGCTGCACAACCAGACGTCGAGGTCATGGCAAATGAACCATCCGCCTGAATAACCCATGTTGTGGTTCCAGTAGTGTTCGTAAATATGGAATCTACCCAAACACCCGTCAATTTATTAAGGCTCGCGCCCCGATTATAAAGGTTAGGGTCCGCCACAAGAGCGAAAGTCCCACCACCCAATGAGCTGTCATAGGTGCCGTTGATGTTATTCCCTGATATCGATGTCACTTTGCCCGTGGCCGGCACAACAGAACTGGAAAACATGGCGCCGTCAACATCAACCCCCGTGACATTCCCCATGAAGGCCTCCAAGGTCACAAGATCGACAATGGCAATACGATCATCTGTAGTAACCAGTGCCACGGCATCGTCCGGCGCGCCGCCTGTGGGTGTCACCGTGCCGGAATAGATACCAGGTGGAGTACTAATCGAACTCTTGAGATTTACGGTGTCAACATTCGACCCCTCATCGCCACCACCGCCTCCGCCGCATGCGGACACCAAGATCGCCGTCGTCAACAATGTCACTTTTTTCATTATTATTTTCCTTTAGTCGGTTGGTTTAGAGTCGCGTACGTAAATGTAGATGCGCCAATACTCTCGATTCGCCTCATAGACGGAAGTTGCCGCTATCCTGTGCCGAACCGCGTCTTGCCTGTAGGCGTAATTGCCTGTTCAGTTACACAGGTCGCACATGGCGACAGCGCTACAATAGTGACGTCGATTACAAACCAATCCTGGCGCTTAACAATATCGCGTCAGCATCATCACCTTGGGAGTATCCCACTCCGATCGCGAGTTTTTCAGTGGCAAAAAACCTTGCCTCTACGCCGAAGCCAGTTTCGGATTCGTCGAAAACATCTACGCGAGCAAGACTGATTTCCAGCTCAACGGCATCACTGGCCAGGTGTCTCAGACCCACACTGATTGTGTTTCCGACATCATCATCACTGGCTGAAGCGAATCCATTGCTGACTTCAATCTCTGCCCGAAGTACAGAAAAGGAGCCGTAGACATCAGTTTTGGGGGCCACAGCGGTATGCCCCAGCAAGCCAAATGTCAGGCTTGAGGTGTCCAGATCCACACCCATCAGCCGGTCATAACTCACCCCGGAATAACCAGCCCCAATCGCGAGATTGGGTGAAATGCTCCCCGATGCCACCACTCCAACACCATTGCCATCGAGATCACTCGTCCCACCGTAGTCTATTGAAGCGGACGCATAGATCACTTCGACGTAGTCATAATTCAGGTCTTGCGCCATCGCCGGTTGAAACATGCAAACGAGGGAGCTCCCCACAAGCGCTCGTGTCAACATACTGTTTTTCATTATTGTTCTCCTGCGGTTTAGTTATTAACTACTTAATCCTCAGGGGGCTGGGTGGGAATGCAATGCATGGTGCCTTGCAATCAACACGCGTTTTCTGTCATCTCCTTAAGATCCAGCCCAAGCATCAGAGCGCTACTTGGATAACAATTGAGATCAAAGACACAACAAGGCAACACACCGTGTTGTGCGATGGTCGGTCTGGCGAATAGATGAAGAAAATACTAGGTAGGAAAATATTGGACTGGCGATCACCAAATATAGGTGATAGCAAATTTTGAACGCGGAAATTGTAACCACATCGTGCCAATTCTTCTGCCCCCAGAATACAGGGGTAATTGTAACGAGGATAACTTCAGAGATCAACCGTTGACTGTTATGAGTCGCACAAACCGGCCTCGATCTTGTGACACCTGCCCCAGGCCGGGCCTCATATTTACAGATGGAGGGTTGGCGTTGAACGGAGGTACGCAGAGGTTTAGCCATACGTCCATGGCCACGAAACTACACTAATTTCTGCAGTAGCCCACTCAAGTGTAGGCGGGCATTACTTTAGTCGATGCGTTGTTTGATCTTAAACGGAATGACCTCAGCGGATTTGAACCGATCCGGGTGATTGTTCCGATCTATCGCCAGGACTTGATCCACCAACCCCTCGATTTCCTCTGGAGCGTAAAACGCCTTCCCCTTGATAGGGACCGGCCTGAGGATATCCATATCGTTTGCATAATCCCAATGGCGAATAACCAGATAATGCATGTTCTGCAACCCCTGGTTCTGAACCAATTGGTACCCCTGAGTGCCCGCAATATATAAAGAGGCCCCCAGCGCCAACATATCTTCGGCCTCGTCATCCAGTCCGATGTTGCCATTACAAATATCCGAATAGAGCGATCCAAACGCATCGCATATATCCTGGTAGGGAAATCCGCCGCTCTGGTTTCTTCGCTCCGCGATGTCAAAGACATTCTTGATCGCAACCACAACGTGCAATTGCCCGGTTGCCACATCACAGAGATAGAACACCGGACCTTCGCGGATATCGGTATGCCCGGCAATTGCACGTGCCTCAGCGCGCAGTGCCCAGCCACTGTCGGCAAAGGCCTTGCGATATTCGCGCAAACGCTTTTCGGCGACTAAATCAGCGATCGACATACAGCCCTACTCTGTGCTCTTTTGGAAATAAATACTCACCTTAGATCGGCATCACGGGCGCGCCCATTGCCAGGTGAGGTATTTGGAAGAATCTACCAGCCGGTATAATTGACCAGCAACGCTGCAACAATCTCGTTACTGTCCAGATCGAGTGTGCCGGCGATGTCGGCCATCCCTTCAATCCCCTGCGCCCGCATCAAACGGCCACCCCATTCGGCATTATAAAAGGAACACATGACGGCTAAGAGTGTCGCCTCTCCACTTGAGAGGACACCAATTGACTGTTCGATGAATGCCTCGTTTGGCACGACCTGCCATTTGGATGTCACCTCTTCCAGGGAAGCGGCGGGCTGAACCGACGCGTCGTAGATAGGTGCCCGAAACTCGAAATACTGGGGACCCACCTTTTTGACGCCTTTCAGCCAAGCCTCCAGGAAACGGTCGGGCGCCTCCCGACCGTGTTCAATGGCGCGAGCCATTTCCCGATCGCGCCGTTGTCGCAGTCTTGCTCGTGTGATCTCGTCCATTGCAATTCCCTATTCTTGGTTAGTATCTGTTTAAAGAGAAGCCCTTCCAGAGACTTCAATCAATGCGAAAGTTGTTTACCCCGCCGACATCAAGATCGCTTCGGAGCGGATCAGAGCCAACAGCCATAATAGGCCCGTCCAATATGGACAAAACATGTATATTCAGCGAGTCAACCATACTTCAATGGTGCGTTATAAATTTATGGTCAACTTGATTTAATTCCGTTTTAATCCATTTTATGTATTTAAAACAATAACGTGTACCTGACACCAGATATCCGTCGATGGCGCACATCAGTCCTTAGCGGCTAACCGTCCTGAGATATCCGGACGCAAGCGTACAATGTCTGCGTCCGGAACCCCTTGCTCCGCGAACACCGATTCCCACCGGGTCAAGGCTTCCCAAACGGCCTCAACGATCGCTTCAGCCTGGCGCTTGGAGAGCCCGAACTTCGCCGCCATTCCCACCAGCCCGGCCTTGTCCGGCGGGTAGAAGGAGGTATCAAACATCAGCACATGTTCCAGGTTGCGGTTGATATTCGGGACCAGATCGTACAGTGGCGCCAGGGCCCAACCGTCATCATCATGTTGCATCATAATATTTTTGAGATGATCGTCGGTATTGCCGAGGGCGGCGTTAAACACCATCCAACGGTAGACCGCCGCCAGATCCTGTTGCGGATGATCACTGTGGCAGCGCACAATATCGGCCACATCGTGATAGGCACAATTGTAGTAATTCTCGACCTGTAGCAGGGTGCGCATACTGACCAGGTGGCGCCGACCCCCCTCCCCTGTCTCATCAAAGCGCCGCACCAACAGCACCGCCCGGCCGGCCGCGTCCACCAATCTGAACTCGGGGACGACCAGGCCGGAACGTCGCGCCAACTCGAGACTGGCCGCCTCCAATCGCACCACATCAAAACGGTCGCGTGCCGAGGGAAACTTTGCGATCCATCCCCTCCCCTGTTCTTCTACCAGTACCTTCGGCCGGGCCCCGCCCGGCGAACTGCCGGCCTGAAACAGCAGCTGCAATTCATCGCCCTGCGCCAGCTCACCCTGCTCATAGCGCGCCGCTGCCTGCAGCAGGGCCGGCAGGTCCGGTAGACCTGCGGCATTTGATTCCGGTTGAGGACGGTCTTTATTGATGAACGCCAGCGCGCCGAGGGCGGAAATGCCAATACAAGACAACAGCTGCGGCGGCCGTTGTCGGCCTCGGGGTAAACGGTAGCGGCGCACCAACAATTGGCGGCCCCAGTCATCTGGCAGGGAGTCTTCGAACACTTGATGAACCCCACTACGGGGATTGTTGGCATTGAAAATCCGGTCCTGTAACGGCAGGGCCACTGGATCCAACGGAAAGGCCCGCGGTGAATCTAAATAATCCGTACAGTAACGGTATTCGCCTTGCAGGGCGCCGCCGTGTTCAGCGTCCGGATCCGCGGTGACAATCTCGCCGGCCTGGATCCGCTCGCCGTCGGGAAGGGTCAGCCAAACCTCAAGATGAATCATCGCCGCCGCGCCCGTTGTCGCCCCTGGGTGTAATCCGCGCTTTCAGAGGCATCGAGTTGATCGAACAGGCGTTTCTTTTCCGTGAAAACCTCGTTCAAGGCATCAAGGTCGCCATAGATGCGGATCATGCGCAGCCAATAGCCAACCGGGAGGGTCGGGTGGCCAGCCTCGAGCTTGCGATACGTGGCCAGCGACACCCCCAGACGCGCCGCGGCGTCGCTTTGGCGATCGTTGCGCATCAGGCGACGCGCCTTGAGCTGCTCGCCCCAGCGTTTCAGTACTGTAGCCTCGGTATCATTAATAGTAAACATATTAGCGATTATAGCCTAAATATACAGATAAGACATAGGATACTAATAATTAACAGCGTTTCTTTTGTCTACCCAGATAAACCGCCATCGTTAGCGAGTTTTGTCTTTTTCATTGCTAAATCAAGTATGTGCCGCACGCACACGGGCTCCGGGCGGGTTTTCCACAAGCCTCCACCGCCCCGCCCGCCGGGCGGCCCGTGCTTGGCCTCGCAATCATCGTTGTGATGCTCCGGCCGTCACGGGTTCCAGGCCGTGGATGTTGGGGAAAACATGGGTGCTATCCCCACCGTCATTCGCACCCTAAAACCAAATTCAAACAAGCATGCGATGGAAACGCTTCATCGCATTCCGCGGCCTGGGCAACGTTGTTTGCCCTGGCCCCGTTTCGGGCCGTGGCCACGAAACGCATATACATATAAAAACGCGCGGCGCAGCCGCGAAACATTAGGCTTTCTGAGCGCGGCGCGCCAGGAACGAGGGCCCAGGCTCGGCGTGCGTTAGCACCCTTACTGGAACGTAGTGGAAGTAAGGGCCGACCGGGGCGGCTGGATCTAGAGGCTGTTGGAGCGTTAGCGACGTACAGCGTCTTGATTCGGCCCCTCGTTCCTGGCGTTAATGCGCAGATCGATGGTGTAACTAGTTGTGACATTACCGGAGGTTATGTCGCCCGATATGCATATTCGGGCACAAATAGAGCGTCAGTAACAAAACGTTTTGGCAATGCCATCGTAGTGTTGAGAACACAAAAATAGCTTTGTGAGCGGCGCCACCAGGCGGTAAACGAATGCGGGGAAGGGTGCGAGCAGCACGGTAAGGAGATGGTCATTCGTGGCAAGGACCACGGTCCGTGATGAGGCGAATGAAGGTGATCCTTGCCCCAAACCGCTTCTATACATTGTAGACCGATTAAAGCCCGTAGAAGGGCCTGGAAAGGGACTGATGACGGGAGCGCGGGCGCTTTTAAAGGAACCTAGGATATCCAACAGGATGAGCGGGAGCGAATTCCTTAATAGGCTGCGAAGCAGGGCGGAAGGAGCGATAGCGACTGGAGGGTTAGGTGGTGGAATACCTTGAAACAGGAACTACATATTAATTATAAAAATACTAAAAAAGGACTACCTATTGGGAGCGAAAGGCTAAGCGTTTGATAGAACTGAGGTAACAGCGTTTAGAGAAGAAATTGAGTCGTATTAGTAACGGTGGCCAGTCGCTATAGTAACGGAGGTCGGTCGGTACATTACCTGCGTTGAATCGTGTTTACACCCCAGTCGATCGGGACAATAACGGTAGCCTGTGGATAAGTAGGGCTGATGATTCGGTCGCTATATTAACGGTAGTGCCCCCTCCCCTATCGGTCGGTTCGGTCTGTGTATTAACGGTGATTAAGGCTCAAGGTAACGCATTCGGTCCGTAGGTTAACGGTAGTACCTCATCGATTTACTGGCCTACGCTAAAAGACCGAATAAATCCAATAATTACAATTAAATCAATCATATAATATAGAATTGGCCATGGCCAATTTTACGTCATCCCTCTATCCTCCCCTTTCGCGGCATCTTGATTTATGAGTTCGCGCTTACCCAAAAATACAGGTTCGGTCTGTAGATTAACGGGTAATGCGCGTGAATCTCCTGTTGTAGGGTCAATATCGCCACGCGTCTTGGAGTGGCTAAATAGGACAGGAACCCAGTAAGAATGGGGGCTGGAAGGCGATAAGGATGGCTAAGCTGCAGAGGTGGGAAACCATTCGATCCGTTTATTAACGGATCGTGGCCTCTCCCCTCCTTTACCGGAGGATGGTCAGCTTGTGCGGTATACGTCGGCCTGTACCTGTGATCTCCCAACTCGTCAGCCAACCCAGTTCTTCGAGCTTGGTCAGCGTACCCCGAAGGTCGCTCATGAAATAGCGGTAAGAGCGCTGGAAGCCGATCGTGGCCATGAGCTTTTCGGTGAAGATGGTGTACTGCTTCGGCTGAGCGCTGAGAAAGCGATGGATCGCTTTTCCGGTATCCGACAGTTGCCGGCGAACGCTCCAATTAATATAGGTATATTCGCTCTCGAGCCACATGGCCATCAACGGTGAGAACTGGATCAGGAGGACGGCATTATCCTCGTAGACATCCCAGGCCACGTCGACGAGCTTGATTTGAGTACCGCGGTAACCCTGCTTGTCCTGGGTAATGCGATCGAATTCGATCACGGTTGCGCCGAGGCGCTTGATGCTGGCGAGTCGCAGCTGCAGATTGGTGCCCCCATCCGAGTCACCGCATTCGTGTTGGATATCGCTCAACGTACAGGCCAAGACATGAACCGAAACGTCTTTCTTATCCTCCCCAGACCTGGGTTGAATCGCAGACAATGGAATCGGCATATTGGCCGGCGCCCCTTCCAGACGACTCTTCCTTAATCTGGCTATGGCCATGAGGGTGTCTTCGTCGTAGACCGTGAGTGGCGGGCCGTGCTTACGTCCCCTTCCCCACGACGTCGCAAATGGCAATGCATTGTCGTGGTCCAGCTTCAGACTCCGGCCCCGTTTCATGGGCAGAAAGATCGGAATGCGTGTGAGGAAGGTCGGAAACTCTGACCCGGGGTTCAGCGGATATGAGGAAAAGCGACCATCGACCTCTTTGGCAAACAGATCGAGGTTGAATTGTTCTAGGGTAACCCGGCTGCGACGGCTGGAGCGCCGTTTGGGTTTGGGGGCTGATGTAGAAAGCGCGTCGCTCGCGTTCTGCTTGGCTTTGGAGGTAGACTGGCCTTGGAGCCGTTCGAGCTTATCGAACATCGACTCTATTTTACCATCACCCCTTTTGACTGCCGCCACGCGACTCTCCCAGAGACTTAGAAAGTTAAGTCTTCATTGCCAAACTTGAGCATTATTATATACTCTAGCCAGAATTGTTCAAGTCTAAGGGGATGAAACCGAGATGGGCACAGGGATAGAGATAATTTCTGAATTAGTTGAACGTACCGACGACCTAAGAGTTGCATTCCGAGACAACAATTTCACCCCGGATTCTATCAAAGTAGATGCCCGTCGATATACCATGAAAGAGGCGGCCGAGATGGTGGGCCGCTCCCATCAAGCCATCCGCGATGCCGAATCCGACGGCCGGCTAGCGCCACCCGAAACCGGCGCCAATGGCCGCCGGATGGGATTCACACTGAAACAGATTAATCAAATGCGCGATGTCTTCGGCACACGTCCGTCACGGCTGGATGACGACCAGCCGGCCATCATCGCGGTTCAGAACTTCAAGGGTGGCGTGGCGAAGTCAACGGTCGCCACTCATCTCGGCGAGTACCTGGCTAGGGAAGGGTACCGCGTCCTCTTGATCGATTGTGACTCGCAGGCGAGCAGCACCAGCACATTCGGGTATTTGCCCGACCACGATATAAGAGAGGAGGAGACGCTTTATCCATTCCTCCGGGATGAAAAGGATTCGCTGCATTATGCCATCCGGGAAACGTATTGGGATGGGCTGTCGATCATTCCCGCCAACCTTCATCTTTACCAGGCAGAGTATTCGCTAGCCGCGCACGTAACTCCCGATACGTTTTCTATGCTCCGCGAGGGCATCGAGTCCGTGCAAGATGATTTCGACATCATCTTGTTGGATCCGCCGCCCGCCTTGGGGATGATCTCGCTGAATGTGATTTATGCGGCGAACGCCTTGATTATCCCGATGCCGCCATCCATGTATGACTTTTATTCAACCATCTCATTTCTCACTATGCTGTACGAAACGATGGAGGTGCTTGAGGAGAAAGTAGGGCGCATCGACTACAAATTCGTCAAGCTGCTCATCAGTCGCTTTGACGAGAACAAGAGCGGGCAGGCGACCCTGGTCGACCTGATCCAAAGCGAGTTTGGCAATGTAGTGATGTCCGCCAAGCTGCGTGAATCTGCCGAGATCGTAACCGCGGGCAACCTGCAGCGTACCGTCTATGAAATGGATAAGAGCAATACCAAGGTCCACAAGCGCTGCCTGAATATACTTGATGCGGTGAATGCTGAAATCGAGCTGCTTATCCGTAAAAGCTGGCCGAGTCATGCAAAGGCGCTGAGAGAGAGCGGACTAATCTAATCTGAGTGACAGGAGAGCGAATAATGGTGAACCCGAATAGCACACTGGCTGAAGCGACTAAAAAGAGCCTCAAGGAACGGCGCGAAAAAGGGGAGGGTGCCAAGCCTTCCACACAAGGCATCCTCGGGCGCCGCCTGGATAGTACTCGCGAGATCAACAAGGGCCAGCGGGTACGAAAGGTGCAATACATGGTGTCTCCCGCCAAGTGCCGCCTGTGGGAGAAACACAACCGGCAATATGATCTCCTCAATGAAACGCGCTGCGGGGACCTCATCGAGGGCTTTAAGTCAGCCGGCAAGCAGGAATTCCCGGCCATCGTCAGACAGGTGGAAGGGGAGGGGAGTGAATACGAGTACGAGGTCATTTGCGGTGCGCGGCGCCATTGGACCGCGACTTATCTCGGATGGGATCTGTTGGTCGAAGTCCGTGAGCTGACCGATGAGGAGGCCTTCCGCCTTGCCGACATCGAGAACCGTGACCGCGAAGACATCTCGGATTACGAGCGGGCAGTGGACTACAAGAACGCCCTCAATGAGTATTACACCAGCCAGAAGCAGATGGCGGAGCGGCTCGAGGTATCCATCGACTGGCTGAGCCGGTTCTTGGCGCTCGCCGACCTCCCCGACGAAATCGTCAAGGCCTACCGCGACATCACGGAAATCAAGGTGCGCCATTACCGCGACCTGGCGCCGGCGCTAAAGCGCTCAAACACCAAGAAGAAGCTGCTCGAAGCAGCGTTGGAGCTGCACGACAAAAGCCTGGACGGCAAACAGGTGATCGCGGCCCTGAAGGCGGCCACCGAAAAGCCCCGCCCCAACAAGTCGGTTCTCGCCTCATTCGAGACATCCAGTGGCGCCAAGATGATGAGCGTGAGCAGAAAAGGGAAGGGCGGGTTGTCGATCGCCATTGAACCAGGCGCCAGCAAGCAGGAAGTCAGGAAGGCTCTGGAGAAGGTGCTGGAGAAACACTATCAATAAAAATTGGCCATGGCCAATTTTTAATTAACATATTGTTTTTAAATACTTTTTAAAGATTTTGGCCAAGTTAAAATAGAGCTCATTCTCACGGCGGATTTCCCACCCCTGTCCCGCACACCCCGCTGATATAAGCATATACCACCCACTTAGTCCTCTTATGAACCCCGAAAAAACAAAAAGCGTGCCGCGCGGCACGCTTTTTGTTAGCTTATTAGGTAACGACACTGGGACACAATCAATGGGCGTACAATTCAAACAGCTGGACATCGATCTCATCGGCTATTCACCGCTGAGACCAAAGCGGGCGCCGGCAACTCCTTCACCGGAGCTGGTTCGCTCCCTGGTCCAGCACGGCGTAACTGACGTCGTCACTGTCAGGCCCTCCCCACAGGATTCCACCCGATATGAGCTCGTGAAAGGGGAGGCAGTTTGGATTGCCGCCCAGAGGGCAGCCATCTACACCCTTCCATGCGCCATCCGAGACGACCTCTCAGATACCCAGGCAGCCGATCTCATCGGCGCCGATTATCGTCTCTCGAATGAGCCCGACCCCATCACCGAGGCAGAGTGTTACCAAGCGCTGATGAATCGGGAAAAGGTCTCCAAAGCGGAGATCGCCCGCCGATTCGGTAAAACCAGGACGGTCGTATCGAAGCTCCTCGGCCTGCTTCAGCTGGCCCCTTGGGTTAAAGGGGAGATCCGTGCCGGGCGCCTCGACTACACCCATGCACGCATCCTGGCAAACGACCGGCTATCCCACATGGAGCAACGCCAGCTCGCTGAGAAGTGCATCAAGCAGCGGGTGACGAGCCGTCAGCTCGAAACCATGGTGAGCGCGACCATCGAAGGCCTGCCGCCGGAGGAAGGACCCGCAAGCTCCTCCTCATCTTCACCCCCCCGGACTCAGAAAAACAAAGACCGAGAAATCGTCCGGCTGGAGGAGCGCCTGGGCGAATTGATCGGCTGTCCCGTTGAGCTTGACCACCACGATGGGGCAGGGGAGTTACGAATCAGGTATGCGAATCTTGATGTTCTTGGGGGGGTATTAGAGCGGCTAGGGTATGAATCGGAGTAGGGTTTTAATTTTCCGCCCTCGGCTTGCTATTATCCCCATAAGTTAATTTATGCTGCAGGGAAGGCGGTTGATCAGCTAATATCGAAAAACAACACGAGTAATTAAACACTTTGGGGGATGATATCTCAATGTCGGGTTGCGACATTTTTCCCCATCGCGTAGAAATTACTCCTGCCCTTACGGCATTGTATTCTGAAAAACACGATCATATCCGTGCCCAACGTGCAATTCGGTAGCACGACGCGCGAACACTTGATTTTGCCAACCACATAGAATCGGAGAGAAAAGCTAAAGATCTAGCTGGCCTCCCAGGACTCAGCTCGCGCAAAGGACGCGTTAGGGACACAACATTTGTCTGTAAATTAGATTCTCGGGTAACAAGAAATTGCTTGATGCATTCATCAACATCGTATTATTGATCACTAATACACCAACCTAGATGTCCATCACACACATTAAGAGTATGCATCAAATAACACATATGCCCGATAATGAGCATAAATTTAATGAATTTCCAATGCTAGCGGACCCTTCTAATGGATCAGATAATAAATGAATCACGTAACTCTCGTAGTCTCCCACCGAATGTGGTTCGCAACTGACTTACAGCCGATACCAGCAACCATGTCCGAACTTATTGAAAAGAAACTCCAGGGACGAAAATTAAATGGGGGTACCCGTAATGGCCTGAGAAACGTGAAGTGGAAATATCCCTCCTCAAATGCCCATTCTTACTTTTACGGAGGCCATACGGGTGAGCCAGTCAAATAGCTTAGTCTCTTTTCTACGTCATTACGGCCCCATTCCTGCTGGGGACAACATGTACGACGAACTAATTCAGGCCGAAATAGAGCGGCATGGGATTCACCATGAAATTCACATAACTCCAGCTAAGCTACAAGAAATAGACAGGAATTTTAGGAAATCTGGACCTCGTAACGTAGTCCTTACGGGTACGGCTGGCGATGGAAAGACCTTCCACTGCCGCCAAATCTGGACTGCTTTCGGCGGCGATCCCAAACATTGGGATGCTGGCGAAAAGAGTGTCTCTCTAACACTTCCCACTTCGGGAAAAACATTAACCATTATCAAAGACCTGAGCGAGCTGACACAAGAGGAAAAGAACAAAATTCTGGCCAGGGTGGCCTCGTCCGTCGCCGGCAAAGATTCTGAGAATGTGTATCTTGTCGCGGCCAATGATGGCCAGCTTCTGGCGAGTTGGCGTGATTGGTCGGAAAGCCAAGGAGAGGAAGAACACAAGACATTCAAAATCGTAGAAGACATGCTTGTTGAGGAACGTACAAGAGACGATACTCTTCATCTAAATCTTTATAATCTCAGTCATCTCGATGCTTCTGAACATTTTCAGGATCTCATTGAGCAAGTGGTTGAGCATCCGCAGTGGTCTCAATGTGACGCCTGTGACATGTTAAAGAGCGACGGATCAACGACTTGTCCTATCCGCATTAACAGAGAGCGTCTACGCAACGGAAGCGAAGGGTCAGTGTTTCGCAAGCGATTGGGAGAACTGATGAAGCTTGCGCGGGCCAACCGTATGCACATTCCCATCCGGGACTTACTTCTTCTCGGTGTCAATATACTGTTGGGAGACCGGCAAAGCGGACGGATTTTATTAACCTGCCGTACGGCAAAGAATCGCGCTGAGAAAGACGACTATCGCTTAACGAACCCCTATGCCAACGTATTCGGAATGAATCTTTCTGAGCGCCAACGGCAACAGTATCAAGTATTCAACATCCTAGAAGCCTTCGGGATTGGACGCGAAACAGACAACAAGTTTGATAATTTGCTCATTTACGGCTCATACAGCGATTCAACACTCTATACGGATTTGGTCTCCAAAGATGCTTATTACGGTGCAACCGCGTATGAACCATATTTACGAGATTACCTTGAAGGCGCACGAGAGAACATCGAAGCATTCATGCAGGCGCTTTCGAGACAACGACAACGGCTCTTTTTCTCCTTGTCTGGCGAAAGCAACCTTGATCCTTGGCGTTTAACTGTTTATCAGGCATCTGGGCAGTTTCTGGATTTTGTAGAAGGATTAAAAAACAGCGGCGACACATCCAGGACGACAGAGCTCCTTGTTCGAGGGCTAAACCGAACATTCTGTGGAATGATGATTGATGACGGAACGGAACTTTATCTTGCGTCATCCGGTGGTGATGGCCGAGGTCGGATTGCCTCTCTTCTGAATTATGACTTGCCGACAACCCGCCACAGAAGAGACCCCTACCTCAATTTTGCATTGGGGGCCGACGGCGCCACACCGTGTTTGCAGATCATTGATCCTGCCGCCGACGGCGACGGTATTGTTGACAGCCTGACCCTTCAGCTTACTCATTTCGAGTATCTTATCCGTGTCGCAAGCGGCAGTTTACCGGCAAGCTTTTCCCGGCAATGCAACGAAGACTTTCTGGATTTCAAATTAAGGCTGATCAAAAGACTTGATGACCTGATCGGAGAAGAGCCGTCCGGTGATGAAATCAGCTTGCAAGCACTTACTGTGGATGAGCATGGCCGAATCCATCGCGACAATGTACGGATCAGGGTGGGTTCATGAATACACGTCTTGAAGCTCCTGCTAAATACAGAAGCGATGTTAATGTTTGGGTTGACGAAGCCATCTGGGGACACCGTCTATACAACGACCAGACACCGTGGATTGTGTTCCTGGAGTTCCTAGCCATCTTTCAGTCGAGAGACGCTGAAGGAAAAGCACTGAAAGAAATCCGTAACGACGGTGCGCACGAGACATTCTCGTATTATATTCCTCGCCTTATTCCACTTCGGCAATTGGTCTTTAACAACCCCCACATTCGATATGTTGAGGACAACCACCAGTCTGATACAGAGAGATGGCGGGCGTGGTTGAAAACATTTTCTACAGACGATGATTTCGGATATCTACAAGACCGTTTTGGTTCATTCGCCCGGCTTTCCCGCGTCGTCGAGTTCTTTCAAACCACAGCAATTGAGCCGCACCGCCAACGTCGATGGACCTCTCGCTTTCTATTTCCGTACGGCCCGAACTGCCTGTATGCGGATTTACCGGCGAATGTAAACGGAAGTCCCGACAGACGCTTCTTTGCAAGAAGCGGTGAACTACTTTACCTGATGCTGAACCGTAGCAGTAAGGGAAAAGAACTCGCCGAATTGATTTCCGAGAAATTGCTGCGCCAAGATGAAACGTGGAATCGCGTCGTTCGGGCGCTGTTACCTGATGGGTATAGGATCAACTCTAATTTGGTGTCGAGCAATATTGGATACCTGCCTTTTGCCGAGCGCCCCGAATACGAAGATCTTGCTGAAACATGGACTCGCCTGCTGAATCTGGATTTATCCGGCGAAGCATTGCTCGATCCTTTGATGCGCCTCTCTTCATTACACATGCTTTTATATATGCTCAAACGTGCGAATGAAGAAGTGGGTGACGCCAGTGAACCAAAGTTTGTCTTGGAAATCGCCTCACCTCGCCGAACAACACTCTTTGAACTCTCAAAAGAGAATTTCGGAGCGAACCGTATGCTATCGACACGGGCCGTTCGCGCATATATAGAATCTGCAAAAAACGACGACCGCTGGCGTGAAGCACTACAAGCCAGATCGCCCGCAGAAGCGGTACGGGAATATCTTACCGAACGCTACGAATGGCAGCCGGACGATGGTCCTCCCTCCGGTGATCCGGATACAATCTTTGATGCCTTAAGGACTTATGCCGAGAAGCGTCACCAGCAGCATGTGGCAAAAGTACACATGGAATGGGCAAGGCATATTGGATTAGCAGTATCACGGCGTGGCGCTGGAACATGGTACTCGCCAGATGATTCTCTACTCAAAGCCCTGGTCATGTGTGTTGTGGATGAAGGTAGGGAGGAATACCACCGCTTTCTCGCAAAACTCTATGACCGATTCCGTTTGGTAATCGGCGCCAAAGAAGCAGAGAGAGCGTTTGGAACTCTGCCGACTGATCAAAATGCCTTCATGCAAAATACGCAGCGTTTAGAACAGCGTTTGAGAACATTAGGATTGCTTCGTCGCCTATCTGATGATTGTGCCTACGTTGAGAACCCGTTCAGGAGCAATAAATGACAAGAAACGAACTCATCGCGGCAGTCGCGCTCGATTTCATAAAGGGCTATCTGGATCAGGAACCAGATGGCTCCATGCGCTTTTGCATGCTTGGTCTTGAAGCTTCCCTCGTGCGTTCTATTGCAGAAGCCGTATTGGCTGACTCGGATGCCTCATCCGATGCTGCTGTAAGAGTTCCGAATTTATTTGATCCTGAAGCCACTCTCCCTCCCGAGGCGAGAAGCGATCAGTCTATTACGCACTGGCGTCATTGTCGCTTACCGGAAGGTATCCGTGCCGTGCTCTTTGCCGCATCACACGAAGAGCTACAGCGTAACGATAAGAGCGTTGAAAAAGTCACAAAAATAGAAACAGACACTCTAAGGGCACGATATGATGCCTGGGTTGATCAGGTTGGGTTAACTTCAGTATATCTTGATGGACCTAAACGGGAACACTTACTGACAGCCCTTCAGTCGGCTAATAACACTCATGCCGCAAGAACAATTGAGACATTTGCAGATTTTGTACTTTCTATTGCAGAAGGAATTATCACCAAAGGACTTCCTCTACAAAAAGCCATTGATAACGCCCTTCCGAGCTTGAAACTTCCACGATATTCCGGTTACTTTGACCGCATACCTGAAAAGAAGCGCAATTCAACCAAGGAATGGGACAAGATATTCAAAGGGCTGCATAGCAAAGTTCGGCCTCTTCTGGTTCAGGAAACCGAGAAAGGTGAGCCGATTCCCAGAGAGCAATTACGCACGAACTTAAATGACATTTCCGAGCGCCTAGATGAATCGGAACGCCAAGCCATCGAAACGTTTTTAGAGGCCGATTTGCGTATTGATGATTGGTCAGATGCGCAAAAAGGATTGGTTGACTTAGATTGGCGATCTGTCTCTGACCTTTTTGAAGGAATTACAAAAACCTCGTCAACGCCTTTGGGTGAAGAAACAGTCAAGTTCTTTGACGATGAATTTGACGATTTACTTGAGGAAGAGGAACGGGAGCTTCTTTCGAGCGATTTCCCCAAAGACCCATCGGACGATTTACAAGACTTTTTTGAAACACACCGAGAGCACTTGGCACGTGATAAAAAGTTGTCCGGAAAATGGGAAAGATACGTCTATCGAAACCCTCAAACATACCATGACTTTCTGGTTGGATTACTGGATACCCTGGACAGCTTGCGCCGCAGGGTCAGTGACGACGATTTAACCGAAAAGAAATTATCAATTCGCATCCCCAACGCTAGAGAAAAAAGCTTTTGGCGTGCAAAGAACCCGAAGGTAGCGCGGTACTTCGCGTTTCGATATCGGGGACTACAGGCCATCCTGGGGGACAAGGTCGAATTAGATTTCGGAAAGTTGATGGAATTTTACTTTCCACAAACCGATGACGATCTTGCTAAAACAACATCCGGGTCTAAAGAGGCTCGATCCATCAAGTTCGAAGCCGTACTCGACCCCAATGGTGTGAAGGCTAAGCTGATTTTCCACTGGGAAATGCCTATTGATGCGATTGCCACCGCCATGCCGGATGACTTGTTGAATGTGGCCAATGAAGAAGAGCAGCACGCACTATTACCTACGGCAGACATCGCCAGACAATCTGTCAGTGCTAAAGGAAGTATTCAGCGAATCGCATTGAATGATGTAAATACAATCCGCGATGTCACGAATACGAATGACGGAAAGCTTGTTGCGCCGAATAAGCAAAGCGGTGATCGAAGCGAAGCCTTTCTGACTAAATTGACGGAGCTTTCCAGTCTATTAGGCACAGAGGCCACCAGAATTATCGGTGAAAAGTTTGAAGCCTTTCGCATTGCCTATTCGGAGGCTATTCGTAACTGGGTCGCAGCGGAAGGCCCCGGAATAAGTTCAACTGCGTTTTCTCAACAGGCGATAGAGTATGATGGGTTACTTGTTGCCCTTGTGAAACAGGCAAGCAATGATCTCGCCCGAGAAAAGCTTTGGCAGGAAATTCTCCGATTTGGCGTTGCCAATGTCGGTGCCGGGAGTCCGGCAGCCATCGTTACACCATGGCATCCTCTACGCCTTGCGGAAATTCATATCAAAGCCCGTCAGGCTGCAACACTGATTCATGATGTCCTTGAAGCGGAAGAAGATGATATTTTCCGTGCGGACCTTCTGTTTTCTCAGGTTCAGTTCGAGCTGCTTGCGAACTATTACCCGGAAGTCTGCATCGGCTTTGATCGGGATCAGCCGATACTCCTATCAGCGGCTGACACATCTTATGATTATACGCTTGCAGAGCCGCCCTTAAGGAGAAACCGACAGGACGGAGACGACGCACTTGATATTGAGCCGGGTGTCGCGGCCAAAGCCTTTGGCAAAGTCGGAGAGCAGTATTTAAAGCTCCTGCCTCACGAACGCAGCAATTTTTCAGTGGTGCTGTATAACGCCGAATCCAAGGCGTTACCAAGCGCTTTGGCGTCGGAGCTATCCAGCAAGGTTGAACAAGAGAATCAACTGCAATGTGATCTTCTGCTTACGCACTCAGAGCCCAAACGCATTAGACGGATTTATGAGCAACAGAATGTCACAGTAAACGAAGAATCCGGCTCGGTTATGGCCAGTGAGGCGGCAAGAAATTTTCTTTCCAGACTTCGCGTAGGATTTCTTGATGCGGCTAAAATCCCGGAAGACGAGAATGATCGTGCCGCCGATTTGGTGGCTCTTCAAGACGTTGTGGCCAGGAACGCCCAACTCGTATGGAAAAGAGCGCCCGGCGACAGGCATCCAGAGTTAATTACTCACGTTCCGGCGCGCTGGTCACGTCGTCGCCCCATCGGCCTAGCGGATACAGCCACATCCGTGTATTTGGCATGTCCCATGCAACCACAACCGGGCCAGAATTATCTCAACCTCATTCATGGCTTTTTGAAAGGTGATAATGCTCCGCCGGGCAATGTGATCCCTGCCCGCGAGGTCAACTTTAGAGATGGCGATATCGGCAACGTCTTTACTCAAACCCACAAAATCGGTGAATGGGTTGTAAACTTTGATGAATTGGTTGACCGTCGCCTTCTTAGCAACAATGGGGTACGGGTAATTCGTCATATTAGAGACCGGCAAGTAGACCGGAATATCGTCGTCTCGACCACATCCAAACCCAAACTTTTACGTGTCCTTCTCAAAGAACGGCTCGACAGGCTCGATCCTGCAATAACCTCCAATGATCAGTCGGTGATTGACCAACTCATTGACCAAGCCAATACATTGTCTGGCCAAGTGGTTATGCGTGCCGCTCGATATGGCCATTATGCAAACGAGTTGCTTGGCATTGTCCTGTCCATGGAAGAAATTCGAAACAGGCTTGGAGACTCTAATCTGCCTATAGGTTGGTATTTTCTGGATGATTTTGCTTCCTGGTTCGGACAACGCGAAGAGCAAATCGCCGATATCATGGCCATTGCCCCTCGTATCGTGGATGGTCTGCCGGTTCTCAAAGTAGCGATATCGGAAGCAAAGTTTGTAAGTTCTCGCGGGTACAGAACACAGGCGAAGAAGTCCGCCAAACAACTTGAAGAAACCGTAGCTCGCTTAGGACGAGCCATAGACCCCAATCACAAACGAATAGATCGTGACATTTGGCTAAATCGCATAGGCGACTTCATGATTGAAGGCATGGAGCCGTTTGATTCAGCTTTGATGAATGGTTGGGACTTACATAAATGGTCAGACGAAGTCAGACAAGACAAGATGCCGATACAGCTTGCGGGTTTTTCGCATGTCTTCGTTCACGATAATGACGAATATGTTGATAGTGGTGACGCGACACCACTAAAAGGCATGCCTCATTGTGTACAACAGGTATTTGACAAAGCGAAAGTCACAGGAGCATTCCGCTCCTTTGCTAACAATGACAGTAGGCCTGAAGAGCAGTCACAATCCGAAGGTAGCACTTGGACTGATGCACTTGTTTCAACGGGAGTCGCTTCAAAAACTCAAGAGCAAACCACGAATACGGAAACGAATACATCCTCTGTCTCACAAACCCAGTCCCCAGAATCAGAATCTATAGAACGTGGCGCTAAGCAAGAACCGACAACCCCAGCCGAACCGCTTACGAGTGCCCCTGCCCCAACGGGAAGTAACACAACATCTCAGCACGACCATGAAATAGAAGAAGCCAACTCCGAGGTTCCAAAGGAATTGCTGAATATGTGGCCGTCACGGCAGCTTGCTGAATGGGTCAATAACGGGGCTGCTTCCGAGGAGGACGACGAAGACACGAAAGCATGGCTGGACAATACAGTCAAAGCCCTACAAAGAGCTTTGCGGGGTTATGAAATGACTGCTGAGCTGATTGGTGCAAGGCTAACCCCAAATGCAGCCCTTGTTCGGTTCAGGGGCTCAGACGACCTCACCGTACCCAAGGTGGAGAAAAAACGGCAGGAACTACTCACATCCCATGCAGTTGATGTCATAACGGTCCTTGCTGCTCCAATGGTAATTATCATCATGGTCAAACGACCACATCGAGCAATCCTGCGGTTGCAGGATCTCTGGAGAAGACGGCAACTTCCCTCAACAGCACCGGAGTCTAATACGAGCTTACTGCTAGGTGCGAAAGAAGCTGACGGTGAAATTCTATACCTGAATGTCGGCAACGAATTCGGCGGGCATCAACCACACGGCCCACATACTCTGATAGCCGGGGAAACGGGGAGTGGTAAAGGTGTACTGGTACAGTCTTTACTATTGGACATATGCGCAACCAACTCTCCTGAAAAAGCGCGCATCCGTATGATTGATCCCAAGGCCGGGATTGATTTCCCCTGGCTGCGAAACATGCCACACCTCGATGGAGACCTCATTACCGAGCAGGATGAAGCCATCCAGGCTCTCGAAGAATTGGTGGCCGAGATGGAAAGAAGAAACCGTCTTCTTGCGGAGGCCGGGGTCACCAAGCTCGATAACTACAATCGCAAAGTTTCATCATCCGAACAGCTTCCACGAATCTGGTTGTTCCATGATGAGTTAGCGGACTGGATGATGATTAACGAATACAGGGATGCCGTTGATTTGAACGCAAGCCGCTTGGGCGTTAAGGCACGGGCAGCAGGAATAAACCTTGTGCTGATTACACAGCGACCGGACAAAGACGCACTGCCGATGCAGCTTCGTGCCAATTTAACAAACAGACTGGTGCTGAAGGTTGCCGACAAGAAAAACTCTATGCTGGTTCTTGATGAACCTGGCGCTGAGAGATTACTTGGTCGCGGGCATCTAGCTGCAAAACTGTCGGGAGAAGGAAGAGTTATTCTGGCTCAGGTGCCGTTTGCCTCTGAGGATGATATAGCAGAGCTTGCTGACATCATTCGACGGGCATGGTTGTAACATCACGGCTAATTACGATAGTGATTTCAAGTAACTGATTCCATCGTTCAACGAATCAAAGACAACGTTTGACGTTTCTTGCACAATTTTAAGGTAACGTCCTACATCAGGTGATTGATGAGATTTTTCGTCAACGAATATGATATGTTTGCCGAGTGCTGCGGCGTAACCAACCTCCAAGGAAAGGCCATACCCAGCTGGATTCGCGTCTTCAAAATACGCAAACACTATATCACTGCTATGGATAGCTTCTAAATCCCACTCTGTGTAAAGTCTTGGATCGGTGAGGTCATTTTTACTGGGATCCTTATATTCGAAACCATTAGCCTCTTTTATTACATCTTTCTGCCAACCCGAATAATGACCGCCAGACAGATATACGGTTTTCATTGGCTGGCCTGGGTTCTCGGCAGAGACCGTCGGCTTCAGGGTTGCAAAATAACTGTCTATTGGCAGGCGACGAGCCCGATCAAAAAACTCGCGCTCTCTCAGGATAAATGGTAGTGCGACAATTAGCGCAGTCATGAATAGTACTGCTGTGGAGCCTACCCCCTCCAAAATCCTCATATATGTCGGCAACCAAACGACTGATTGGATAACAGCAAGGAGAAGAATGCTTGTTGCAATCCCCTGGCTCAAAAGACTGAGAAACATAAATCTGATCGTAGTTTCTTTGTCAGATGAGTTTATGGATGACATCGCCACATTCCTTAATGTGCGCAGCGATGCATTCTCGGGATACTGAGCCTTAATGAATTGAAACGCCGCACCTTGCCGTAGCTTTTTATCAATCTCCGCGTTTGATAAAAGCATATCTTTAATACGTTTCGAAAGCACCCAAGAAATAAGTGTACTTGCTACAATACGAAGATATAGCGGGATAATAATGTAGCTCCCAAGCGCCGTGAGCGCGCTACCTGTTGCATACGACGCACCGACAAGGCTCCAATATCCGAGACTATTTGAAGGTGTATAACTTTTTACGAACGCATCTGGAAGAACAAAGTACAAGCCGACCAGGAATAGAAAGCCAGGCAACAGTTGCCCGATGATCTCAAAGAAAAACTTTTCAATTGCTGCAACTATATTTTCAGGGTTCATCTACATGCACTAATTATTACTTATCAAATTTCCGCCATTTATTTGTGACAAGCAAGGCACACCTTGGCCTTACCATATAGATCATCAATATCCAAAGGCTCGCTATCTGACCGTAGCGGGTTCGGTTGGGATTTGCTTTTCTGCCTGGCAAGACGCTGTTCATGATCTTCTTTGATTTGTTGAACACGTTCCGGCCTAGACAGCTCATCCAAAGATTCGCCCTGACTCCAGGTGAACGGAGAGCCGTGATCAACAGCGTTCTTCTCATAGGCTTTAGCTTCTTCGAACGCCTCGGGATGGCGCTCCATTAGGCGCACCCATTCAATTTTTTGCTGAAAGAAGCAAAAGGTGCAGCCACTGCGTGTTCGCCAAGAATAGTAATGCGGAAGCCCGAGACCGGCCCCCTCCAAAATATCCAGCACGCCAGCCTTATCTATCCCGGCTTCTTTGAAGGGTAACTTAATGATCAGATTTTCATCTTTCGAAGAATAACCCTCCCGATATTCTTCATCGCCACGAATTGCAACATAGCTGTATATTATTTTACCTTCTTCGAGCAAAGGCCGAACCCATTGCTCAAATGGTCTCAGCTTTAACTGTCGTGTACACCACCTCGTCTGTGCTGAAGGTAAAAATTCGTTGTATTGTTTTAACCAGAAATCAAAATCTCTGTCGGGATTTAGCTTGCGAATACGTTGGCCCAAGAATCCTTCTAGCCTGCCAAGGTACTCGTATACTTCGGGGAGTTCCTTACCTGTGTCGGTAAAGAAATATTCAATTTCAATGTCCGGGTGGTGCTGCCGCATGTAAACAGCAAGTGCAGCGCTATCTCGACCGCCGGACAATCCCAGAACGTGCATCTCATTTCCAGACATATCCTATGCGACCTTTCCGTTTCCTGTTTTTCGTTTCTCCACCTCGGGAGCCTGCATATACCGGGCGCTCAGCTCTGCCAAGGCGGCAAGAATAATGCTTCGGCTATTGGTATCAACTGAATCAAGCGTTTTCGAAACCCGGTCGATAAGATCGTTAATGGCATCCCTATCCGAGTCGATCACATCAAACTCTTCCAGTAGCGGGGCCGGTCTGCCTTCCATTCCAACCAAAACCGCCATCGCTTGGCGCTTTTCCGGGCGTCCTTTGATCCGTGTGAAAGTTTCGGCTCTGAGAAACTTCTGCGCCATATCCGCTAGCTCGATAGATGCTCGATCCATATCCGGGTCAACCCAATCTCTGGGCGGCTTGTTTGCTGCAAGACTTGCAATGCCCTCGAAGCCTTCATCATCTCCCTCAAATTGAGCCAAGCGCCCGACAAAAGCATCTAAACGGAAATCTCCGGCAAGTTCTTTAACATTCTCAGCCCGCTCACGAAGCTCCAAGAGAGACTGACGTGAAAGGTTAGGAACCTGTAGCTCGGCAAGAAGCATGTCCCTTTGCCGATGAACCATAAGAGGATATGCCTGCACCAACTCCTGCAACCCTTCCTTCACTATCGAGACGATATTACGAATGTCGTCTCTGTCGGATATGTCGGTTTTTTTGGAATTGACCAGTGCAGGGATATCGTCAAACAAAAATTTATTCGGGTCACGCGCGCGCTTGAAAATGTCGCGGACTTGAATAGCTCTTGCTGAAAGACGCATTGTCCGTTTCGTCCAGTTCGGCAATTTTTCATAGATCGCCACAAGACCACGGGCTACATCAATCGGCTGTAGGTGTTTTAGTTCGTTTTTCTCATCAAGGTCTCGTACAACGTCGGCCATATCGGATAGCATGCGACGTGAAATCTTATTCAGGTCCATCCAGCGCAGTTGGATCGTCTCGGCATCTTTGGCCATATACTCAACATCGACATCATCAAACCGCGCACGGAAAATACCTTCCCGATAGATAGCAAGATTCTCCCGCTGAGTGAGAATAAACGCGACCGACAGAACCGGCATCAATCCATCCTTAATCCCGTATGGCTGCTCCGCCCAGAGAGCATAAAGCTCTGAGATGGCAACCGAGCGTTTTTTATTCTTCTTTATGTACTGGATGGCTGCATTCCAGGCAGGAAAGAGCCTATATGTATCCGCCTCATTATCGGAGGGAGCTACAAAGCGCCACCCGTCTTTTGTTTCTGAGTACAGCCCTGTGGCTTCCAGCAACGAGGCGTAAAGACCGCCTTCTGCCGGATAACCGTCAATTCCCAAACGTGGTTCGCCCTCTCTTGTGATCATGTGCCGCAAGAGAGCGTTTTGCCCTGCAATAGCACTACTGGAGGGCTTTTGTCTGTTCAGAAGCTCATTGTGAAGTTTTGGACATTGATCATAACGTCTTTCTGCTAGATCGGAGGCGAGGCTATTCAGATCAGACTGGCGATAGTGTTTTGTAGAATGATGTTTTCGGCACCATTCGGCCTTATCGAGGGACTTCGTGAGTTCGGTTTCCAACTGTGCCTGCAAGTCTGCAAGTCTTGCTGTGACCTCTCGCCGCGCAACAGGATCACCCGCTAGCTCCGGATGATCATTATTCACTTTATCATGCGCCAATAATTCGCGGGCCAACATTACAACCGACCAGGCTCGTGGTGAATAGCCTGCCACGATGTCCCATTGGTCGCTCAATTTGGCTGCGTCCCGGCAAAGTGTTTTAACGTGCCCTTCCTCTTCACCCTCGGTCGGCACCACAAGCAGGAATTCGCCGATGACGCCATTCTTGGGTTTAAAGCGAGTCGCCACATCCATGACATCTTTGGCTGGCGTGATATTCACATCAAACCACCGCATAGCACCGGTTTCATGGTAGTGGCGTTTAGCCAGAATGGGCTGTAACCCTGCCAATGATTTGAGTGCATCAAAATCAAGCTCATCAATTTCGTCGAGTGCCACGCCTACGGCTTGATCAATATTGAAGTCACTACCGGCAAAAATGGCGTGTGCATTCTGGAACTTCTTGAAAATAGTCAGGGACCATTTATCCAGCCTCTCCAGTGCAGCCTTGAGATCCTTCGCACTAACATCAGGAAAGCATGTCTGGATGAGCCCAAAACTTGGAACGAGACCGGAGCGCTCTTTAAAGAGATCAACCACGGCTATCGTTTTTAGAAGATCAACTAAAAATCCATCACCTCCCAAAGCTTCACAGCGCTCCAATGCTTCTGCGGCGAGCGCCCAACGGTGACCATCCGGCGAGGCGAGAATGGAAGGCTCCAGATTGGCGCGTAAGTAATCCCAAAGTTTCGAAGGTGTATAGAGGTCTTCCTCATCAGCCGAACGTAAGTAGTCCTGAAAGCCATTCGGTTCTGCCGAATTGAGAAAACCAAAAATGCTGCGCTGGTTTTGACCAAACCGGCGACGGGAAATCGGTCCGAGCAGACAGGCAACAACCGGATGTAGCGGCCAACAATTTTTTAGCATCTCCGCTAGACGGTCGGCATCCTGACTGCGATCCTTTCGAGCTATCTTGGCAACAGCTTTAGATTGATCCTTAGCGCGAGGAGCCACATTATTATATTCAATCGCACGAGATATCAGGTCTATCTGTTCTTCGCCGATTGTGTTGACTGGCAGGTCAACAAAGCGTCCCTGAATTTTCGCCCATTCATCACGAAGCTCGTGTGAAAGACGGTGTGCATATTCGTCAAAGGCTTGGTGCAAAACACCGACGAACAAAAAACGGCCATTGCTTCGGGAGGCAGCCTCTGCGAGTTGCTGGAAAATATAAACATCCGAACCATCCTGCGCAGACGCCTCAAGGAATTTCCCCATTTCATCTACAAACAGGATTAAGCCGCCATGCGTCCTAGGTTTGCTCGTCGCAATATCCATTAAGCCGTCGACCACATGCCCTTCTGTCCAGCCCCCTTTGGGGCGACGGACAACGTATCCTGCTTCTTTTAAGGCTTCTCCAAGAACCTCGACGGGATCGTCTCTCCGGCCTACAACCGGTAGAACACGCCAACCTTTTGAGCCAGTCGGAAACGCCTTCCATATGGCATTGGTGAGCTTACGTCCAAAGACTTTTGCCGCCTCTTTCTGTAACTCCTGATTGCCATTGAGCAATGCACTCAGCGCGATTGCCAGACTAGATTTGCCGCTGCCGTAAGGGCCGGTCCACGTAAAAGCGCCTTGCCCGGCATCAGAGGCATGCTGGGCCATCGATATAAGAATGTCGGCGGAAGATTGCGGACAGATGAACCCATCAAGAGCATTCTTATCGCCGAAATCCGTATCAATGCGAATGGATTTTAGAAAACGTCGGGCGATGGCAACTTGATCAACTAACGCCACTATGCCGCCTCCCTGTCATTTAATCGTTCGAAGTCCTTTTGAACAAAATCTAGAGCATTACCGAAATCAAACTCAGGAGTACTAACAACCTGCTTAAGTCCCGCGGTCTCTGACCATCGCAGTGCATTATTAGTCACGCTATCTATATGAGATAGCCTGTCGGCAACATCATTTTCATCGAGCAAAAAGACGCGCCCCGGTGAGCCCGGCTCATGCACAATCGCTTCAAAAGAGAGTGTTGAAGACGCCGGGGAGAACTCCTTCCAAAATTCCAGCAAGGCATAGGCAAACGTGCCGTCACATAATGTGGTCTTCTGGCCGCGAACAAACCTGAATTCATCACGCTTTGAAACAGGCTTGATTAGCCCGAGTTCTGTAAGTGGACATTCAAGAGAGTCGTCTCTTCCCGCTTTTGCGGAAGACGGTTGCGCCGCATATGTGCGAACAAAACAAGCCACATCATTCTTAACCGTAGTTTGAGCGGCATTGGGCCAATCACGCAGTAAACGCTTTATGAATTTGTCCCGCTCAAAGGTTACGGCCGAGTAGTAACTAAACGCCCAATACCACGTCGTCTTTTTTTTCCATTCTGTTGCCAATTTCCAATGAATCAGCCATAACGAATTGGGGTGCTCCAGATAAGGATCAACCCCGTTGTCTCCGAATAGCAGTTGGCCGAGCGGAGTGGTCTTGACGTGATTAGTGCCTGACGGCTCCTCAATAATGCCTGCAACAGTGGCCCAATGGCGCATAGATGACACCATATTCTTACCCACACCAAAGTGCGCAATGGCATCGTCGCCCCAACATAGGGGCTTGTTGTCGGGATCTTGCTCGGTTTTAGATACGCGGTCAAAGCACTTCTTTAGCCATCCGTACCGTAACGGAAAGGTCTCATGCCCTGAAAATTGAGGCTTGTAGTCTTGTTGGTAGAGTGGCCCGCGCGCCATGGTCTTGTTCTCCTGGATGATCCGTCCAGGTGACTCTAATATAGGGCGTGTGCTATGGTCAATGTCTATCTGGGAGCTTCCCCCAGAAACCGGTCGAAATCTCAGCAGATTGGCAATTAGAATAATACCTCATAATACATTGATATTACTGTTAAATCATGAAAACACTGTATTTTGACTATCAAGCGTCTACACCTGTCTCAGACGAAATTATGCTCAAAATGCAACCATATTTCGCTGAATTCTTCGCTAACCCGCACGCATCAGATCACGTGCTTGGCTGGAAATCTGCGGCTGCGATCGAGAGCGCAGCGCAACAAATTGCCTGTCTCATCGGTGTCGATAACGATGAAGTAGTCTTTACCTCCGGGGCTACAGAGTCGAATAATCTGGCGTTGCTAGGCCTAGCCAAACGTGCTGTCCTCAAAGGTTCTCAGCGAAAGAGGATTCTTCTGAGCTCCATAGAGCACAAATGTGTTTTATCCGTTGGACGCATTCTGGAACGGCAATACGGATTTACCGTGGAATCCATACCTGTAGATAATAACGGCCATATTAACTTAGGCGACCTAGAGCAGCAGCTCGGAGATGATGTGCTCGTGGCCTCCATTATGGCCGTTAACAATGAAATCGGCTCCATGCAGAATATCACTAGTCTATCGGAGGCCGTTAGAGCTTATGGGGCTGTTTTTCATTGCGATGCATCCCAAGCGCCTATAGCCATGAATATGAAGAATTTCGGTCACAATGTTGATCTGCTAAGTCTATCTGGCCATAAAATGTACGGCCCCAAGGGTATTGGCGTACTTTATATTCGCCGTGAATTACAGGATAGCATCGAGCCATTAATATACGGAGGTGGTCAGCAACAAGGATTACGATCAGGCACTTTGCCTACACCGTTATGTGTTGGAATGGGGGCGGCCGCCGAGTATATGTGTACAAACCAGTTGGATCGATTGCGTAATGAATTACGTATTCGTCGAGATAAATTTGCGACAATGCTCACAACACTATCGTGGGACACTAATTTATATGGGCCCCCTATGGATCATCGTCACCCTGGAAACATTTCGATTGGCTTTCCCGGATTCAATGCGCAAGACATACTTGCAGTACTTCAGCCAAATATTGCAGCCTCAACCGGCTCGGCATGTACGTCGGGAATTCCGGAGCCGTCTCACGTGCTTAAAGCCATCGGCTTAACCAGTGAAGACGCAGACTCAGTTATACGGTTTAGTATTGGTTTTGAGACTACAGATTTAGAGCTGACTGAGGCTACAAGAATGATTGATGGGGCGCTAACTAAGCTATCAAACATCAGCCCAACAATCTAGGCAATTGAACCCTAATTGGTAGGACACCGTCTCTCACTTGGCGGAAAATGAATCCTGCAAAATAATAAGTAACTGCCAGATTAGGCCGCGACAACTACGGTTTATATTATCATTTGTCGATTTTGCCGCTTAACAAGCTCAGCCATCGCTCCTTTATCAGGCGCAAGTTTTCGGGCGTAAATGGCAGGCATTTCCGGGCGCTCCCAGTCCCCCGCCAGCATGATTTTCCCTAAATCGTCTGCCACTATTTCCTGGCAGTCACCAATGCGGCAAGATTGGCTGCTATAGTCGGGCATCAAGCCTGGATTTCACCATAAAAGCCAAGCACGTATTCAATCGTTATCCAGGTCATGACGTTCGGTTCGTTGTTGGCCCGGCCGTGCAACAGTCTCAGGAGCCTCGTCACTTACCCCAAGTTCGATGATATCGCCAGCGATTTCGCCACTCTCAATGGCGAGCACAAATGCAGCTTCTGTCCGCGACATGCCGGTCTGGGCCATAAGCGTCCGAATATCCGCTTCACGGTTTATCGCATCACTCATGCTCTTATCCCCCGTATGGTAATCAACAACTGCACAAACCCTTCCTTGTTGTCTTCCGATGGCTACTGAATAGACTTCAATGCCGTCCACTAATCCTCCGTGGTCCTGAGCGCGCCGTGTCTGGACAAAGTCGCGATAGGCGGGATTTCTCGCCTTACGGGAGGCATCGAGGCTGGCAGGGCAGATGTCCTTGGCTCGGTCTTAAGGATGTGGTCTTGGTGTGATTATGACCCAAGGGCATCATCTTTGTCGTCCAAAATCGCCGGAGCACACCAGATCCGAGCAAAAGGTCGCAGCGGCGCAGACTAACACCACCCAGTAGGAGAGGGAGTCGTGGGCAATGTAATAATTACAGAAGTCTTGGCAGGTCTGCTCGACGTGATTTGCATCCCGGCCGTGATGTGCCAACATTCAGGTCTATTGGGCGGGGAAACCGACAATGGTGGGATGGGGGTCCGATGCCGAGACGGCAATCCATATTCGAAGATTTGGTAGATATCACGTCCAAGCTACCCTGGTGGGTTGGGGTACTATTGGCCATTGCTAGTTACCTCTACTTCAGCCACGAAGCCTCGCAAGCCATCACACCTGACCCTGGGCATAGACCCGCATCGGTGGTGGGGCCGCAAATGCTCAAAACGTTCGCGACCTTTCTCCAATACCTCCTGCCCTTTGTCTTCGGGCTCGGCGCCCTTATGTCGCTTATCGCCCGCAGTAAACGTGCTTCGCTTCACTGCCGCGTCGCCAGCGTTGATTCGCCCACTGTTCTGGACGGCATGTCCTGGTCTGAATTCGAGATGCTGGTCGGAGAGGCCTACCGCCGCCAGGGCTATGATGTGCGTGAGCTGGGCGGCGACGGGCCGGACGGCGGGGTGGATCTCGTGCTGACCAAGCCGGGCGAGAAGCTGTTGGTCCAGTGCAAGCAGTGGAAGGCGTTCAAGGTAGGGGTCAAGGTGGTGCGCGAACTTTACGGCGTCATGACATCGGTATTGTCTATATGCCGGGGGTAACCGGTCAGGCCCAAGCCCAGTTATGCGTTTCGGCCCATGAGGTTTGGTTGCGGTGCGAAGTGCGCAACGATTGGACAACGCATCAGTTCGAGACCAAACCCTTTATGGTGAAGGACATCTGCCCGATCGAACTGATGCCGCGCGAGCCGTCGCGCCTGCCCGGCCGTATAAGCCGAACCTGGCTCAGGCCTTATGCGGATCGCTGCCGGGCGCTTATGCAGGCACGGGCGATTTACGACGTGTTGTATAGTGCGGCGATTGATATGGAGCGCTCGATGCCGAATGAACGCCTCGCGCTCTTTGATCGTATGTGGTTTTCCCGGATTGACGCAGGTTCGCTCGCATCGGTCAGACAAGCCTGGCGACGGGTGGATACCGACTTGGAACGCTGGGAGCAGGAACTCGAGGCGGAGATGGCCAGCCTGTGCCAGGACGTATTGGGCGTCACCGTCGGGGATATCGTCGTTGTCGAACAGCGCGGAAAGCCGGTTCGGATTGCGGTCGAAGGGATGTCCACACTGGCCTCGGATGAGGAGGTGACGTTTTTGCTATGGGGCAAGCGCTTTCGCAAGGACGGCTTGCCGGGGAAGCGGGACGAACATTTCAGCATCGCGGTGGAGAATGATTGTGACAAGTGAGCGAAGAGAGGGCCTTTGAAGCATTCCGCGCCGCCTGTATGAACATGTCCAGGGCACAAAAGCGTGCCACGCGGTTGCGCCGGTACCACCCCCATGGTTAACATAAACACACAAATTTGGGGGATACATGGGGTTGATCAATAGGACGCATCGCGGGTGCCGGGCACTCCTCGCGTGTTTGCTTCTGATGCCCGGTGCGGCGGTTTCCGTGCCGGTCGTTCCTGATGGTTATGCCGTGGAACTCTTTGCCCAAAGAGTGGGGGCCGTCACCGGCTTAGCCATGGATGATCAGGGCAATCTGTACGCCGCCGATTATGATGGCGGGCGGATCCTCAAGCTTAACGGCCCTGCCGACCTCGACATCTATGCCAGCGGCATAGACAAGCCCACCGACCTTGCCTTCGACGCGGATGGACGGCTGTATGTTGCCTCCAGCACGTCCAGCCGAGGCGACGTCTTTGAGGTGTTGGCCGACGGCTCCACGTCACTGTTCGCCTCGGGCTTTTCCTTCCCCACCTCCATCGAGGCTTGGGGCGGCGAATTCTTCGTCAGCAACAGCGGCGACGGCACCGTGTCGCGCATCGACAATTTAGGCAATGATTCGGTATTTCTTTCCGGTCTGAGTGCTCCGAACGGGCCCTACGGGATCTCCTTGTCCGACTCCGGCCAGATGTATTTCATCGACCACGGCAGCGGCACGGTCTACGGCGCAGACGCCTTGGGCAACCGGACGCAGCTAGGGAAAGTCACCGCGCTGGGCGGCACGTTCACCGGCATCGGCTTCGGCGGGCGGTTGTTTATTAGCGACGTCAACCTAGGCGCTCTGATGTTCCTGAATGATCAAAACGTGCTCGAGACCTTCGCCACCGGCTTTGCAGGCAAGGGCAATGCGCCCTTCATCGGGCCGAACGATTTCGTGTTCGACGGTGGTGGCAACATGTTCGTGGGCGATGCAGATAAGATTTGGCGGATCACCGCCCACTCCGTGCCAGAACCGATCTCGGCGCTATTGATCACGCTGGGATTGATCGGGCTAAGTGCCTCGCGAAAGTCTTCATCGGATGATTTGAATGAGGGAGTGGACTTTTGGTTATGGAAACGGACCCACAGGTTATCCTTGATCTTGCGCGCAAGCGATGCCTCAACTAGTGGTGGGATGTGGGGCGTAAATGAATAAAGGCGAACGAGTTAGACACAAGTCACGTCCAGATTTCGGGATTGGAGAGCTCATTGAGATTCATCCTGATGGACACTGTACAGCAATTTTTCCAAACGGATCCTTCAGCGGGATCCCATTGGATAGTTTAATTTCTGTGGAGGAAGATCTTCGCATTGAAGCACGGCGGCAACTAAAAGCAGAGGTGCTAGATCTTCTGAACGTATGCGAATATACCAAGGCAGATAATCTATATAGCAATGAGTGCGTCGAATGGTGGCCGGTCGCTGAATACCAGATAGCCGTATCCCGCGCAAAGAAAGAGCAAGCTCGGAAGGTCGCAGAAGAAGATGCTCGCAAGATCGCCGTAGCACGCAGGAAAATTCGCGAACAAGTTCAGGGACTACTTGATGAGGCCAATTACCGTGAAGCCGATCATTGTTACGAGGCCAGCTGCGCTGACTGGTGGGCTCGAATCGACTATGAAGCCGCAAAGTCAGAAGCGCAGTTCATGCATCACTTCATTAATACCTTCCGCAATGGATCAATGGCAGATCTGGACACCATTTATAACAATCGTGCTGAGTTCGTGGAATTTTCTACAGACGATTTCATCACACTTAAACTTCCGAAGGTGCGCAGTCATCTCACTGCCATCGGAATGCGATTAGATGAAGAGCAGGAGCGAGCCAATGCACGCCCCGAATCTCGTGTCCTAATCAAGGCTCGAGCCGGATCAGGAAAAACACGTACGTTGTGTGCGCGCGCGGCATTGGCGATACGTGATGAGCGTCTGACGCCTAATCAGGTCATGATTTTGGCCTTCAACAAGGCTGCTGCTGTTGAGGTGAAGCACCGTATCCAGAAGACAAGTGGCATCCCTGACTATCAAAACGCCAGGACTTTCCACAGCCTTGCCTACCAGCTCGTCAAGCCCAAACGGAAACTGCTATTTGATACTGGCGGCCATCCTTCTGCCCGCGAACAGAGCCGCTTCGTTCAGCGCATGATGCAACGAATCCTAAACCCCGCATTCAAGGAAGCGATGGTTGAGTTTTTTCGGAAGGAACTAGAGCAGATTGAAAATATCGGTCGAGACCTGCCGCCCAAAGAATATCTGCAATTTCGCCGGGCTTTAGAGTTGGTAACTCTACGCGGTGAAAGAGTAAAATCCAACGGCGAGAAGTTCATCGCCGACTTTCTGTTCGAACATGGGATCGAGTATCGGTACGAACGCGCTTGGGAATGGAAAAGCGACTTCCTGGACGGCGCGACATACAAGCCCGATTTTTCCATCGTCGCGAACGGACATGATTACATCCTTGAGCACTGGGCGATCGACCCGGAGAATCGTAATGCGGATCTGCCAGAACATTGGGATATATCCACAGAACAATACCGGAAACAAATCTTGGACAAAAGAGCGTTTTGGGAATCAAAGGGTAAGCCACTGCTAGAAACGCATGCCGGCTTGGCGCTAGATGGTCGAAAGACGTTTGAGAGCCGGATAAGGAGCGTTCTCCAAAGAGCCGGCATCCGGTGCCAACGACTTCCAAAGGACGAGATCATCGGCCGTGTCTTCGAAAAAGACTTCGCCATATCCCGGATGGCAGAGCTATTCATGCAGTTCATTCAGCGCGCCAAAAAGCGCGGCTGGTCGGCCGACGTAATCGCCTGCCGCATTGCGGAAAAGCCAGACAAGGAGCCCCGTGCCAGGATGTTCCATCAACTCGCCTTGCGCGCGTACCGTGAATATGAAGATATGTTAGACGAGCATCAAGCCATGGACTTTGATGACCTCCTCGTGCAAGCGGCTGAGGAGGTAGAGGCCCGCGGATCATCGGCCAGTATTCACCTTGGGCAGGGCCGAATGCAACCACTTGGCAATCTTAGGTGGATTTTGTTGGACGAGTTCCAAGACTTCTCCGAACTGTATTTTAGAATGCTTGGCGCAATCTTAAGGGCCAACCCAAGTATCCGATTAGTGGCGGTTGGTGACGACTGGCAAGCTATCAACGCCTTTGCCGGGGCAGAACTTCGTTTTTATGAGCGATTTGGCGAATACTTTCCTAACGCAGAGACAGTTGGAGTTACGACCAACTACCGAAGTAATCGGTCAGTTGTCACCGCCGGAAACCAACTGATGAACGGACGCGGAACTCCGGCAAAGGTCAGTCGATTAGCACAGGGGCATATTGAAACGAAATATCTCGGTGATGTTTGGATTGAGTTCCGGCCGGGAGATCAGTTTCGGGAGAAGCGAGAGTCCGACTATCTATATCTTTTACCACGATCTGATGGGAAAAACCCGTCCGAGTTCGCGTTACGGCAAGCACAGGCATTGAAGCAATGTACACAGATTATTCTTGGTTCACCGGATCAGAAAACCATACTATTGGCCCGCACCGGCAAAGTCTATGGAATCGAGCTAGCAGACTTCAGAGCTCGGCTGATCAAGATATTGTCTACCCTCAGAAAGGTGAAGCCAGAGAGTCTAGAAAAGTGTATTAACACAATGACTGCGCATAGTTCGAAAGGCCAAGAAGCGCACCGAGTCATTATTCTGGATGTCACATGGCGGCAATTTCCAAAAATACATCCGGATAACCTTCTGTTCGAACTATTTGGCGTGACACCCCATGCTGTGCTTGAAGAAGAGCGACGGCTATTTTACGTAGCCATGACTCGAGCTGAGCACTGCCTGTACATGTTAACGGACAAAGGTACGGAGTCACCTTTCCTCAATCCCATAAAGAATAAGTCGATGATGGACGCAGACCTAAATAAATGCGGCCTCAACAAGTCACCTTCATTAGGTAGTTTTGGGGCAAAGATCCGGACACGGATCGAGACGTCTGGCGCGCTTACCGAAACCGCATCAACACCAAGAACAAAGGACATGAGTCCATGGGTTCTTGTACGCGCAAACGTATCCCCTTGCCTCCGAGATCTGGTCTCTGCACTTCAGGAATCTGGCGCGCCAGCACCAGACACGGAGTATTATTTGCCGGGCGAAGACGACTTATTTTCTGAGCTGGCATGGCCAGAGGCATCGCCACCTGTAGCCATTTTGACTGAGGAGCAGATGGTCAATTCGGAGAGATGGGTCTCCCGCGGGTGGAAAATACCTAGCCCGGATCTACCGATTGAAACTATTGTGGCGGGAATAAAGTACTACGCGCTCAGCCGAAACTAATTCAATTTAGCTGAGTTAGTTTTCCTCATCTTTAATTCCAATTGCCGCCGCCCCTGTTCCTATCGTAATTAACAATGCTGAAATAATTTGGAGGATCCACGCACCAACAACGACGCCACCAATCAACATAAGGCCAGTCGCCATCGAAGTTGTGAATAGTGTATATATTCCAAAAATGAATATCGCGAGCAGAGCTATGCCGCCAAATACTTGCAGTAGATATCCAAGCCCCAGAAATAACGTCATTATTGCGAATCTCATTGGTAATCCCCTTTTTACTATAAGCCAACCAATAAGAAATATATCGGCTTAACAAGCCATATTATGAAGCTTTTACTGGATACATATACCAAAGCGGCCGATAAGGACGATGGGGCATATCACGGTAGTGAGTCAACGAAAAATGATGCTGCGTTCGGTATTATCAGGTTTATTTCTTTTATTTTATTCGATCACCTTGGTATGGGCAGGAGTGTATAGCCCGCCCGGCCTATACGATGTAGAGCACCAGACCTTTGATAATGGCCTTCAAGTCATTCTCAAACCCCGCGACACTGCTCGTACCGTTTCTATTAGATTGGCGGTGGGTGTAGGATTTTCCGACTTCCCCTGCGGCAGGCGAGAAACTCCGCATTTTCTTGAACATTTACTATTCGCGGGCACCTCCAATCACACAGAAGCGGAGCTGGACGCGCTTATCCGCGATTACGGGGGGTATTGGAACGCAACGACTTCGACGGACGACACAATATATGAAGTCGATCTCTACAGCCCCTATACGGATGAAGGGCTGGATCTCCTTTATGAGATAGTAACGGATTCGACCATGAGCGAGGAGCGCGTGGCCGTTACCCGCGACATCATCCACCGCGAGAGCGGGGGAAAGCCCTCTAACTTGGATGCCTGGCTTTACGACAATGGGATTGGCAAATCGGGACTGGACAAAGCCGCGCAATTTTTATCTCAAGGCTGCACGCGTAAGGAAACTGCCGAAAATATTACACGAGACGATATCGTGGCGACTTTCAATCGCTATTATGTTCCTAACAACATGACACTGATCGTCGTGGGTGATTTTTTGCCACACCGTGTCAGGGAGAAAATCATACAGACCTTCGGTCGGTTACCCGCCTCTACGGTTTCTCGCGTATCACAGAGACTGGCAACAGCGTACACCGGACCGCTACGCCTCTCGGGCACCCTCAACCCTCCGTTAGGCAGTGATGCCTGGATCGCGTTGGCCTTCCCTACAAATGGTTTTCGGGGTAGTGATTATTATGCCCACACTTTGATCGCAACATATCTGGACTTCGTCCTCTATGACGCCTTGAGAACCGAATCTGGCCTGGCGTATGCGCCCTCAGTTGAACTGGTCAATAACCTCGAACACGGCGCACTTCTACTTAGTGCTGATGTAGATCTCGAGCACGTACAGGATGCGACAGCGATCATCCAGCGAGAACTCGACAAACTGCGAACCGACCCGCTGGACGCATCAAGCTTTGAAGCCGTCAAACGTCAAGAGCTTCTAAGCCGGGTACAGGGGATAGAGGCCAACAGCGACATCGCTGACTACTATGCAAATTCTGCATTTGAGCTGAAGCTTTACGGGGATTTCGTGGACGAAGAGGAACGCATCACGGCCCTAACACCGGCGGATATACATAAAGCCGCACAACAGCTGTTTTCGCCGGACAAACAGCTTGTGATCATTAATGAGCCCACCCTGACCTATGGGCAACTGGCATTGCTGCTAGCCGGACTATGTACTTTTTTAGCTCTGATTGTATTTCGCAGGAAATTGTTTAAAAAGAACGCATAAGGGCGACAGCCATGCACGAGGTATTTATAATATTCTAATGTGCGGACGCTATAACATCATCACCGACGCCCAGGCCTTAGTTGATTATTTCGACGTGCTGAATGAAATCGATTTTTCGCCACGCTACAACATCGCACCCTCCCAGGACGTTCCCGTCGTTCGGCAGCAGGACGCCGGGCGGGAATTGGCGCTGCTGCACTGGGGGCTGATCCCTTTCTGGGCCAAGGATGAGAAGCTCAAATACAGTATGATCAACGCCCGGGCCGACACGGTGCACGAGAAACCTGCCTACCGCGAGGCGTTCAAGAAGCGCCGCTGCCTGATTCCGGCAAGTGGTTTCTATGAGTGGCGCAAAGAGAAGGGGCGCAAGCAGCCCTACAACATCCGGCTGAAGGATACCGACATCTTCGCCTTCGCCGGGCTGTGGGAGCATTGGGAGGGTCCGGAGGGCGAGGTGATTGATTCCTGCTCGATTATCGTGACCGAGGCGAACAAACTCATCGAGCCTATCCATGACCGGATGCCGGTGATACTTTCGACCAAAGGTTACGATACTTGGCTCGACCCGGACAACCACAACACGAACACGCTTCGCGACCTGCTCACACCCTACCCGCCTGCGAAGATGGAGTGCTATCCAGTAAGCACTGTGGTCAACAATGCACGGAACGAAGGGGCGGATTTGATTAAGGAAAAATACTAACGTTCATCATCGCCAGACGGTCCGCGCCAGCAAGTACCTGGGGAAAACTGCCCAGCCGCGGAATGACTGCGGTTGCCTATGGTTGGGCTGAATCACGAGAAATGGCTAGAAATCGCTTGGCTCTCGCACGTCCGGAAGCAACAGTAAAAAGCGGCATGATAGTAAAAGCCCCGCGCGTGTTTCGCTATGGTAGCCCGTTCATTCTTAACTAAAAGGGTTACCAGATGAACCGAAAGATTTCGATGAAATACTACCAATACCACGCCGAGCCTTTGCCCACCCTAGAAGAACTCGAACTTGCTCACCCGGGCTGTGGCCAATTTAAAGCAAAGAAATATTTTGGCTCTGGCGATGCAATCCTCGTCTGCGAGAAGTGCGGCGTGAACCTCAGACTATTACTGGACGCCCAGCAACAATTGATCATAAACGCCTTCGTTCCCGAGACGTACCCGGAGATAGAGGCCAGAGAATTTTTCGAGAAGACATTCGACGACCCACTTACTGTCATCTGGAGCATTAAGTCGTTCGAGCAATAGCATGGCTCAAGCCCGCGACACCGCCCGCCCGGCCCCGGTGCATCGGCGCCGGGAGAAGCTTTGCCAGTTGAGACCAAGGGCGGCGGCTGACGGCCCGGGACCAACTAGGGGGCCGGGCAGGTGGGCGGGGGAGGCGGATGGGCGAGCGTGAGCGAGCATATAACTTCGTACATGGATCCTTAGTGATAATAACAGTTGCGCAGCCTCAGCCGCCTATAACTTTAATTGATTTAAAACAGGGCAAACGACCAAAAGTCAGAACTCAGGATATGTTTCTTCATTTACAGAACCCATCATTTGGTGGGAAAAAGTCTCAAGGTAAACCCATTTATATTGCCCTCATCGCCATCCAATTGCTCGTAATGTATGATATATTTTACCTCTATATTAATGAGGATAGCAGTGGTGATTCCAATTGCTAAGCATTCGTTTTTATTATTAGTCGTCCTTTTCAGTGGTGGCTGCGCATCAATACACACACCAGTTCAGATCAATTCGGACAAGCTGCCGGCAAAACAGGGAAACACGCTAGCTGTTGCTTATACCAACACCTATTTTCAACCACGATTTATGGGCATATTTAAGCCTTTTATTGATGGACCCTTAGGCTGGTATGCATTCGGCAATTATGAAGGCAGGAACGATCGACGCCTCGAGAGCAATGAATATGAAAAACTGCTTGGTGCTTTTGATGTCAGCCAACATTTCATTAAGGAATTGAGACAAGGCACGAAGTCAAGCACGTTACTAAGCTTAGTCTTTAACGACAATGCTGATATAACAGTCAAATCCGTTGAATACGTTAAATGTTCCGATGCGGGCAGTTGCACTGCTATTGCAGAGGCTTTACCGAGCGACAGCCCAACCATTGCAGTAATGAAGATGGCATATGGTATTGGAATGCGCCAAGGAAAAGAACAGTTTGGATTTGTCAAATCATATCGACCGTTTATTAGGGTCATGGGGATCGCGCGACGAGCAGATAACCACCAGGTCATCTGGCGCGATACAGTGATTGTATTTGGAGAGAAGGCCTATCGCGGTAGTGAGGCGAACGCTGACCAGATTCCTAGAGAAGAGCTAATCGATGCATTTAAGGGCATATCAACTGACGCGGTTAAACTGATAGTAAGAAGTTTGAACGGAGAAAAACTCGAAAAAATGCCCGTGCTCGATGATCTAGCGTCTTCAGATCAAGAGTTTTAGTTCGAACTGAAAAACCTCAGGAAGCCTATTTTATCGGGTTTTAACTTCTAATTAGTCGTGCTTACGCCAATTCTGATTTCATTTTATGCTGAGGCTTCTAACGGAATCAGCCAAAGCCTTGTATACATTCCGACATTACTGTCCTCAGCATAAAGAGGTACGTCTATCAGCACGATCAGCGTGCATTATTAAAGTCTTAATCCTTGCCGCAGCATGACAAAAGCCGACTAAGGCAACGTTATTGACCTTTTATGTTATTCGCCGGATCGTGTCGAAATCCGTTAGCTTGCCATTAAAGGGCTCGTAGCAACCAGCCGAGCTGGGCGAGTGCGAGGCGGTGGCGGGAACGGAGGGGCCAGACGGGAAGTGAAGGCACTGAGGGCATTGCGCAGGTGGCGAAGGCGTATCTGGGCCGTAGCCGCCGGAGCATTGCCCGGCGGGTGGGGCTGGCACCGCCCTAGCCCGGCGCGGCGCTTGCCTGGGGTTGCAAGGGGCGTGACGGGCGGTCGGGGACTAATGCTGCCGGGAAACCTCAATCCATCTCTACCCAAGCAAGCATTTCCGTCGCGTAGCCTTTGTCCGGATTCGCGATCCCACGATGACCCAGTTCGCGCTGCAACATGGGCTCAATATATTCATGAAGCAGCGCGGCCCGCTCGTCAGGCTGAAATTGGGGCCTTCCGGTCGGGGCCTTGAAGCAATCGCGGTATTGCTTCTCGATGTTCGGAACACGCTTGCCCGTTCGCTCGACAGCAATGGGAACCAGATGGGAACCAGCATCCTGCCGGGCTCCGAAGGAATGCACCAACCAGATGCTAAGCGCGACCGGCTGCTCGATACCAACCGAAGCCGCAGCGCCTAACGACGACGGTTCCGCTGACCGCCATCGGTTCAGAAGCCGGTCAACGAGCGGGTGATCAATGCCGATCAGCTCCAACTGCTCTTGCTGCTGCGCGAGATCACGGTCCAGGGTGCAAACCATCGGCGCCGAATTCGCATCCTCGGTGATTTCGAAGCGAAGCTCGTCGATTGTTCTAAAGCTTCCCCCACTGTATTCCACGGCCGATCGCACGAATTCCATGATCCGCGCTTTGCTCTCATCAATGTTCGCCAGCGGCTTGTAGTCTTCGAGACTGAATCGATCCAGGTCCTGAAACAGCTCGAAGACCACCTTGCGCGCCTCCCTGGCATTGCTCATCGCCGCTTCCAGTTCCTGGCGCGTGCGCTTCAGTTCGGGATCGGACAGCGCCTCCCGGTAAAGCTGGTCATAGCTCAGGCGATCGGTAAGCTGCCCAAGAATCTGACCGCGCAAATCCTCGGCAACATTGCCTTGTTCATCCACCTTGCCCAGGGTGCGTGCAATCTCTTGTAGCTTGTCGGTCAGCATGAGGAAAATGCGACCCTCGATGGTGTCAGAGAGCACCAGGTTATAGACCTGAGCGGTATCCTTCTGTCCGTAGCGATGGATGCGCCCGATGCGCTGCTCGACATCCATTGGATTCCAGGGCAGATCAAAATTGAACAGCACCCGGCTGAATTGCAGATTGATCCCCTCTCGGCCCGCTGCGGTACAGATCAACACTCGCGGACCGTCGGGCTTGCGAAAGCGTCTTTCTGCGGCCAGTTTCGTGCCGTGGTCTCCGCCACGCAGCACCACCACGCCTTGCCCTGGATAAGCGGCGTCGATCTCCCTGCCCAACAGCTCCACTGTCGCCAAGTAGGTCGCAAATATGACCACCTTTTCGCCCGGATTCTGTTCCCACAAGGCGCCAAGCCCGCGCAGCAGCTTGTCGACCTTTGTCTCCCGTTCCTGCGGGCACACCTTGAGCAAATCGGCAATGCGAAGCCGTTCCTCCGGCAACGACAGCTCCACCGCCGTCGTCGCGGCCTCCTCGCCTTCCGCGGTCACCTCTTCCGCGGACTCGGATGAGGCCACCGCCGCCAGGCGATCCTCATCGAGCTTGCGAATCAAGCGGAGCTTGAGGTCAGCGAGAACACGATCCACCTCACCACGGCCTACGGCATCATCAGCCAGGCTGGTGTTTTGATGGATCAACTGACGCGCTTCCTCCATCAGCGCCTGGTGGCCGTCGATGTCGAGTGCATCATCCTTCAGGATGGCCTCGTGAATGGTCAGCGCCAACTGGCGGCGCAGCAAGGTGCTGCGAACCGCCGCGAAACTGGAAGCCGCAATCTTCTGGAAGATGGTCATCACAAAGCCGAGGGCTCGGCCCTGGTTGCCCTGCTGCTTGGCGAGATCGAAACCGTCGATCAGGTATTCGCGCAGCTTGGCGTAAAAGGCCTTCTCGGCGGCACTCATGGTGAAGGATTCGGTGTGGACCCAGCGTCGGGCGAATAGCGGCGAACCGTCCGCCGTGCAGGCATCGGCCTTGGTGCGCCGATAGACCACCTCGTTGAGGCGGTGGCGCTCGGCCACCATCTCCTCGGGACTCCTGAACAGCGTGGGGTTGAGCAACTGGATCAGCATCCAGAAGCGGAAATGATCGCCCTGGTGTGGCGTGGCGGAGAGCAGGATCAGATCCCGCGCGTGGTCGCGCAGGGCTTCAGCCAGTTTGTAGTTCTCGGTCTTTCGCACCTTACGGCCGTTCCGGTATGCCGACAGGTGGTGGGCCTCGTCGAACACCACCAGGTCCCACGGCGGCGCCTCCTTCAATCGGTTGATCCGCGCTCGCCGCTTTAAGGTGTCCACACTGGCAATCAGGCGATTGTGCTTGGCAAAGGCATTGCTGCGACGGTCGGTCACATCGCCTTCCGCGCCGAACACCTCGAAATCCAGGTTGAAGACCTCGTTCAGCTCCCGATGCCAGTTGTTGACCAGCCCTGCCGGCACCACCATCAAGGCCCGCTCCAGTTCACCGCGACTGGCCAGCTCGCGCAGAATCAGGGCGGTTTCGATGGTCTTGCCGAGGCCCACCTCGTCAGCCACCAGAAAGCGCCGGGGCGCAGCCGTTGCCACCTGGTGCGTCAAGACCACCTGGTGCGGCAGCAGGTCGATGCGTGCCGATGTCAGTGCCGCTGCATTCTCCATCAGCGGCAGCGCATGCGCCTCCACATGCAGCCAGGCATCACGCAGGCGCTGCGAACCGCCCTCCACATGGGCAATGATCTGTTCGGCCCGACTGGTAACAGGACGCAGCGATTCACCGAAGACCTGCCGCTCACCACTCGGGAAGAACGCCCGCACATAACCGTTGGCGGTGAGCTGAACCACCACCCCTTCGCCAAACTCAGCGTGCAGGACCCGCTGGCCCGGTTGGTAGCTGGGCTCGGTCATCGATCGCACCTCCCTAGCTGATCCGCGGGTGGTGCAAGCCCGCCCAGTGCTTGCCGTCGTAATCGGCATGCGGGTCGTCCGTATTGAGCAGGCGCTCGGCCTCATTCTCGGCGCCGGAGAACAGCAGGCGACCGATGGGTAATCCTTCCGTTCCCGAATGTCGGTGGCGCCAGTAATAGGCCTCGCTGGCCCCTTTCATGCTGATGCGATTGCGACCGCTCGGCATCCAGAAAATCAAACCGGCCTGCCCCTGATAAAAGTCCTGGAACGACAGCAAGGCCTCTTTCAGGTCGGTTTCCAGCCAGCCCCTGGCATCCTCGCCAGCCAGCACATCCAGGCAGCCTTCCAGCCCCGCCACCACCAGGGCGTCGCCGTCCGCGGCAGGCAGATCATCCGGCCAGTCATCGGTCATGGCGAAGAACTGACGCAGTGACACCACCTCGTCAGGGGCGTTCAGACCGGCGAGAATGTCGGCGTCCCACAGCAGCGCGATACCGCGACGCGGCCAGCCTTGATTGAAGCGTGTCTTGACCATCAGTCCTCCTCCTCGCCCATGCGTTCAAACAGGCTGAGCTGCTTCACCTTGTCCTGATTGCGCGACGCCCAGGACTGATAGAGCGATGCGGCGGTGGTGGCCGCATTGCGGGTAGGCGAATCAGCGCCGCGGGTCTTGAACCAGGTCAGGATCGCACCCAGGGCCGGGTGGGGCTTGAAATTGTCGTTGTTCAGGGTCTCGCTGGCGTTGATGCCGCTGCCCTCGAAACAGGCGCCGATCAGGAACATGGCCTGCTCGTAATCGCTCTGCATCCCCCGTCGATGCCGGCCAACCCAGCTCTGGGCCAGCTCCAGCGGCGAGGTGAGATGAAAGATCTTCTTCTCCTCGTACACCCAACCCCGGCTGGCAAAATCCGACGGCCCGATGCCCGTCCCGCGTAGGAATTTCTGCAACTGGTCTCGCGGCAGTTGATTGATGCCATCGAACAGGCGCAGCAACATGCGCGTGAAAGGTTCGGCGTTATGGGGCGGCGGTTCCTTGATGCCGCCAGCCTCCTCGTCCAGCAACTGGTTGATGCCCAGCAAGGCCTCCAGCACCGTCATCGATGTGTCCTGGTCCTTGTAGACCTGGCCATAGTGGCGGGAGAAATACTCCAGCGCCTTGCCACGACGAATCACCTGTACATCGGCTTCCGGCAGCCCTTCCTCCTGGTGGTGCTCCAGCAGGTCTTGCAGATCACGCACATCGCGCAGTACCTGCCGCCGCAGCTTGGCCCAGGAAATGGGCTTGGGGTCCTCGATGCGCTTTCGGCAGACATGAATGATGTCGTATTCGATCTTGCGGGAGCCGAACTCGCCCGCGCCCTTGGTTTCATCGCTGCGGATGGGATAGGTGGCCTCCAGGTAGAAACCGGCATCGAACAGCGATTCGAGCACGGACACCCAGGGTGCATCTTCACTGTGGTGGAAGGTAAAGCTCAGCAGCCCGCCCGGCTTGAGAATCCGTCCCGCCTCGCGCCAACATTCGGTGAGCAGGCGCTGATAGAAGCGATCCGCGTTCTCCAGGCCCGTTTCTTCGTCCCGCCCCGGATGCCGAGCACGATTCGCTACCGCCTCCAGCGTTTTGGGTGTGTACTCCGGGCCGAAATATTCAGGGTAACGATCTTTCAGCGCCAAGCGCAGCCAGACATAGAAGAAATCGGAAAGCTCGGAATAATGCAGCAAGCCGCCGAAGGGTGGGTCGGTCACAACCAAGTCGTGACTCCCCGAGCTCAGCATGCTGAGGTCGGTTGAGGAAGCGCAGAACACCTCGGCATCTTGTATCGGATCGCCACACTCGACTTTTTCACTATTGCCGGCAACAAATTCAGACAGACTCTCGTTGTGCGTGGAAAGCCGCTCGTTGTGCACAAGCTCCCAAGGGTTAATACGCCAGTTGTGAGCTTTGTGAAGCACCTCTACTGTGGAAGACCACGGGCCGTATCCCATTGGAGGGAAAACGCCAACCTCAACAACATTGTTCTTGGGGTGAAAATTGCTATTGGAAAGAGCCGGCGCCAACTTGTCTAACTTCTTATGCCAGAACGAAAACATGTTTTGGTTGCGTAGGAAGTTCTGAAAGGCGCCCAGCACAAAGTCTCGGACTGGATCTGAATGCTCCCCGCCAATATTGATCGCCTTCAGGAGCTGGCATAGAACCAACAACTGCCGGGGATTGAACATCTTCCACCAATGGGTAAACCCGTGGTTCGGGATGCCGCCATTGAGCTTGTGGGTCATGAAACCGAAGGGCAGTTCACTACGCGGCCAATAGTCCTCCAAGTCTGAATCCTTGCGTGCCTCCCATTCCTTGCAGGCTGAATCGAAAGCGGAAGGATCGCTCCCATCGATAAAGAAGCGCCCACCGTAGGTCTGTCCTTCCTCATAACAGTGTGGGCAGTAACCCTGATGGCCGTAGATGGCTACCGGCCCCGTTTTCCCGGAAGCCTTGACCGTTCGAAGGACATCCTGAACCGTGCCGCAGGCGCCGCAGGCGTAATTGCTGCGCTTGGGAACCGTGCCCCCTTCGTTGCCGGTCAGAATGACAGTGCCGGTATCCGGACAGGTGATGGATTCGGGCAGCTTGCCGCGCACCTCGATCAGCTTGCAGGTCTGCGCCCTGGCCTGGTTCCAGCGCACGGTCGCGTCTATCGGGTCTTCAACGCTGCCACCGTAGGGGTGCCCCTGCTCGTCCCGGGAGGCCTCGCCCTCCAGCCACTGGGGATGCACCAGCAGTGACAGCTCCACCTTCTTGCGCTTGCCCTTACCCAGCTTGCCGAATGTCTCGGTCTTGCCACAGCAGGGGCAGTCGGCACTCTCCGGCTCGCCGCTGTATTGGTTGAGCCTGGCGACGGCGAAAGGGCGTTCCGTCTCCGCCACCACCAGCGAAACCGCCGGCGCCATGCGCGCATCCCGTTCTTCCAGATCGTACTGTTCACCGCAATGGGAGCAGGTGCGAGACCAGGTCTTCACCGAAAGGGTTTTCACCGCCATGACGGGGCTGGTCATGATCGGGGTACGGTGACCGCACCCTGTCACCTGGCAGGGGCCGTGCTTGGCCCAGAAGCTGTAGATGATTTCCGGGCCGTGGTAGCGGTAGTCCTTGCGCTCCTGCGGCGACAATGTCAGGGGATCGAAGTCCTCGCCCATGGTCTCGCCGGTGCTGATGCGGGTCCACTGCCCCTTGTGGCCGCGCGGGCATTCGCAGGCGTAGAAGGGCATGATCTGGGGTTTGACTTCGGCCTCGATCTCCGCCAGCAAAGCTTCGACCTCGGCTTTATCCACTTGGGCCAACTCATTTTTGACCACGAACCACGCCACCGGGTTGAGCTCGTTGCCCACCATCTGCATGCCAAGGCGGGAACCTTCCACGACGGTGGTGCCACCGCCCATGAAGATGTCGGCGACCTTCAATTGCTTGAAGGCGCCTTTTCTCTGGTGGTTGCCGTAATAGCAGTCCCAGACCAGCTTGGCGGCTTCGGCCGGGTCATCCGGCGCCTTGATGGCGGAGGCCAGCAACATGGAGCGAAACACGCTGCTACGGCGACGTGCCCACCACTTGGACATCTGGTAGATGGGCTTGCCGGCGTTCCCCTCTATGGCCGCGATCTGATTGATCGGGATAATCGGGAAATCCACCTCGATGCAGGTCGCCGGCCGGTCGGGATCAGAGAAGTCGACGGTCTCACACTCCCAGGTCTTGCCGGCGCCGACCGCCTTGGCCACTTCCTCGGCCAGCCAATCCGCCTTGTTCATGCCTCTGGCTTTCCAAGGCTTGTCGTCCGACATACTATTTCTTCCTGCTGAGTTCGATAAACGGCACGGCGACCTCCAGCACACTCAAGCCGCCGTGGGTGAGAGTTGGATAACCGCCCTGGCTCTTCCATTTGCGCCGGCCGTTGACATAGAGATGCCGCCCATGCGCGCTTTCGATGGCCAGGTCAATCGGCGGCACCCAGGCGCCGGCCGGATCATTGCCGGGAATGGCCCGGCCGCTTTTGTAGCGCCCTTTGAGATAGTCCGACTGCTCGGCATTGCTGTCGATGAACTGCCCACTGGCGGCATAGCCATGGTCAGCCGTAATGATGAGACGGCGCCCGGTGGCCAGCCGCTCGACCAATGACCAGAAGGCGTCACCGCTGAGGTGTTCCTCTACTTCCTCGGTCAGCGTTTGCAGTCCCTTGCCTGGGTCGTCGTGATCGTGCAGGCGATGATCCGGCCAGTGGTGCCAGAACACCCAGTCCGGTTCGGAGCCGATCAGCGCCGCGCAGTCTGCCCAGGCGATGTCCACCGACTCCGCGCGGGCACCGGGGAAGGCATGGCTGCCCCCCGCCCCGTTATTGCCAAGGGCGGAGCGCTGGCCAAAACCCAGGGCCTTGGCGAAAGGCGTGGTATCCGCGGGCAGCTCGGCCCCGGTGGGGCGGGCCTGATGCACGATAAATCCTCGCTCCTCCGCTTGGTGCAAAATCCAGGGCGCCTCGCGCATTGAGAGGGCATCCAGAATCAGGACTGCTCTACCGGGTGCCTGGTTGGCCCACCAGCCAGCCAGCTCCTGTGAGGTGCGTGGGACGACTTCCTCGAAGTGTGACCACAAATCCCAACCCGCTGTAGCCAGATAGAGATCCACATCCGCCAGGCTGCGGTCACGCTTCAGCACCTCCGCGACGGCTTGTCCCGGCGCAAGGCTTTGCGAGCAGACTTCCCAGGCATGTTCAAATACGGCGGCCCAGGCATCGTTCGGCTCGGCACTCTGCAGCGTCTGCACCATTTGGAGCGGCAAGGTCATTGCGGGTCCTCCTTCTCCAGGTCCAGCGCGTAAGTCATGCCATCCGGCAATTTGCGGATCAGTTCCTGGAGTTGTGCCCCGGTCAACTGATCCACCCGGAGCGTCAGCCCGCGCAGCTGCGTGCCGGTGCCGATGCCCCATTGCTCGACCTTGCCCAGAAGATTCAACGACGATGTTGTCGACGCAGATAGAGGCGTAAAAGCCCCACCACCGCCAAAGATACCTCCAGGGGTCGGCTGACCGGGCGCTCCTGGCTCACCAGGCGTGCCCGGCTGTGGTGGCTCAGCGACAACGCCAGGACCGCCTCCCGGTTGAATCACCCCACCGGGACCGGGAGGCGCCGGCTGGACAGCACCTGGTTGGGTTACCCCACCGGTGGCCGGCACGTTCTGCGGAAGCAGCACATGGGTTTCTTCCAGGTGCTTGCCCGTGCCGAGCTTGCCGCGCATCCGCTTGAACGCAGCTTCCTCGTCCTCACCGTCGTGGGCCTGGAGATACTCCATGCCGCGCAGGTTGATCGCGATTTCACCACGAGCGCACAGGCGAACGATGCGTTCCTTGACGAGCGTTTCGCCAAGCCAGGGAATGCAGTCCTCGCCGCCCGGGCGGGGCTCTCGCAGCTCCCGGAGCAGTTTGCTGATGGGTTCGTTGTTCGGTGCTGCCGCCAGGATGAACGCATCGAAGTCTTCAGGTATGAAGAGGTTCTCTCGGATGCTCTTGTCGATGGCATCAGGAATCCGGGCGCCTTCGGCCTTGTGGCTCTCGATGGCAAAGCGACAGTTCTGCGGCTTCTGGAAATTCCAGTTCGAAATGATGGCGAAGCGATCAAATCGCGACTTGAGAATATCGCGCAACTCCTTCTGGTATTTGGTCTGCAGCCGGCCGTACTCCGGATTCTCCTTCTTCCAGCGCTCGGCCAGATAGACACAGCGAGCCAACACTAGAAGGTCACGGTCCAGAAACAGATGGCTGGATCCGTCTCTGGGCAGAAGAAAACGAACCACATTGCGGTTGGTTTGCAGGTTATCCCGCAGCCATTCACCCAGTGCCGCCTCTGTATTGGCCGGTGATTCAGGCAGGACAACAACCGGAATACGGTTACTCCAGTTCGCTGGCGCCTCACTGTCGTCCAGCTTTTCCCATGGGTTATTCTTCCACGCCTGGGGCAAAACGATGACCCGGTAGGGCAGCTCCACGTCCCCGCCACCCTCCAGGACATAGCGTGTTTCCTTCGCAAGGTGCCAGCGGTCCTCGTCATCCTGAAACAGCTTGTCATTGCGCGCGCTGGCAATAAGCTTGGCCTGGGGGTTTTCTTCTTCTCTGAAAATGAATCGGTTACCGTCTTCGTGGATGTTAAAGCTGTTTTCCACGATGGTGGTCAGTTCGACTTGAAAGGCATTGTCATCCACCGGCTGGTCGCGGGTCACATCGACATGAAGTGTGTCTCGGTCAGCGCCAGCCTGATTGACCTCTGCCAGTGAGCGTAGCCATAAGGCCCCGATGATCTCTTCAAGGTGGGGAAGCTTGTGGCCGCTTCCGGCGATGGCGTCGCTGACCGCTTCGAGATTGCGTAGCGCCTTTTCACGCAGCTTGGCGTGATGCTGGTTGGCCACCGAGTCGAGCAGTGCCGTAATCCCGCTGTGTTCATCATCAAGGCGGAAATCCGCGGCCGTCAGGATCGGCTGCTTATCCCCATTGTACTTGAACAGGTCCGCGAGAATTCGGATCAGGTCGCGCGTACCCTGCGCACTGGTGGCGATCAACACCTGATCTTCCAGCAGGTCCATGAGGTGAGGTGCATACGGCCAGGCCTCAATGAATTCCCCGCGAATCCTCTCCTGCTCCGCAGGGGCAATATTTTTGAGACGGAAGTACTCGTTGACGTGGGTTTCAACCAACGACTGAATGGCCGTGGCGTCCACCTGAATCCGATTTTCGAACAAGCGGTGCAGCAACAGCCGCAAGCGATCGGTCTTGGCCGAAGGGCCTTTGAAATCGACGATGACGGGATTCACTCGTTGAATTTGCTGGAACGCATCGGTATTGCCGTTCCTTACGGAAACCACCAGCACCAGGTACTCCGGGTACTCCATGGCAATCTCGGAAAGCACCTGAATGAAGTTGAAGGCCCAGGTGCGCCATGGATACTGTTTCGTGTTGGTCAAGCCGTCATACCAGGTCTGGAATTCATCCAGAATCAGCGCCGTTGGCGTGTGCTTGAACAGTTCCAGTAGTATCTCATCGCTTGGCACATCGGGTTTCTTGTCGCCGAGCGCCTCCCATTTTCCGCGACAGTAATTACCGTTCGGGTGGTTATCGAAGACAAGATCCCATAAGAACTTGTAGCGCTGCCGGTGCAGGCTTTCACTGATGACGTGCATGCCCCCACGCAGTGGAATCTGGCCGATCTTGGCATCACCCAGGGTGTGCGACCAGTTATTCAGCCAATCCTTCGTCGCAGAAGGATCGGTAAACGCATGGTAGAGAACCCCCATCAAATGGGATTTGCCCTGCCCCCTTTCGCCTTTGAGCGTGACGGGGCGACCCTGATCAGGGCCAGCGGCTTCAATGGCCTTCAGCAGATCGTGGGATGGGTAGGTGATGCGCAGAAAATCGGACGCCGAGACCTGCGTGGCGCCTGTGTTGTTCTTGTTTGTCAGCTCAATGGCTGTGCCTTTAAGACGGCGGCCCTTGAATTCGTCGCGCAGGCTTAATCCAAGCATGAAAGTCTCCGGAAGTGTTCTGTTACACCCACGATGGCGCTCACCCCTTCTTGCCCCCATCGCTCCTGGTGGCAGCGCGTGTCGGAACTGCTATGCCGTGATGTTCGCAGTATTCAAGAATGAGCACTTCCACCATATTGGCGATCGATCGGTGTTCACGATTAGCAGCCTCACGCAATGCCTCTTTCAGACCCGGCTCGATGCGGAAGCTCAGTGTGGTAGTCTTGCCGGTAGCCATTTTCTCCTCCCGCCCGCGAGGATGTAGGATGTATTGAGTATGTACTGTGTTTGAATTACGCAGAATGATACGGGAATCCGAGGTGGCTGGGTAGTCTTAGTGTCTACTAAGGCGGACGTGGACAGTGGCGCATGGAGCGCCTGGGTATCCGAACCATTGATCGTTGCCGTGGCCCGTTCCCCACACAAAGACTTGCTAGGGACAGCACTTGCTAATTTTTCTTGACGAATCCGGTGATCTGGGCTTTGATTTCAGCAAGCACAAGACCTCTCGCGTTTTCGTCATCACGCTGTTGGTCTGTGATAGCCATGCCGTTCAGGTCGGCTTTAAACGGGCGGTCGAGCGCACGCTGAAAAACAAGCTCAATCACAAGAAGAATAAGCGTCGGCGGGTCCACGAGCTCAAGGGGACGGCCACGACCCTCGCCATCAAGCGGTATTTTTACAGGCAACTTCCGGGCTCCGGATGGCGGATCTATGCGCTCACGCTCAACAAACGGCGCGTCGAACCCCATCTGCAGACGGTGGCCGGGAAAAAGAAGCTGTATAACTTCCTGGCTCGCCACCTTTTAGAGCAGGTCTCATTCTCAGAGGATCTGTCGCGGGTCAGCCTGGTGGTCGATCGATGCAAGAATCAGGAGGAGATCAGGGATTTCAACGGCTACGTCGCCAATCAGCTGGAGGCCTTATTGCCCCTGAATACACGCCTGGATATCGACCATCAAGGCTCCCATGAGAGCGCCGGTCTGCAAGCGGTGGACTTGTTTTGTTGGGGTATCTGGCGCAAATACGCCTATCGGGATTTGGAGTGGTATGGGGAATTTGGGCGCCACATAAAGTTCGAGACGCACTATCTACGTGAACCGGCGGGGCAATAAAAAAGACGGCCCCTATAACACCTGATGCCCCAAGGCTCATAGCCAACCGATGGAAGGAAGCACCCTGGGCGTGCTATAGGACTTACCCGTCTCATGTACACGATATGTGTATCTTTAGCGTGTGTCAATATTTCTTTATGCACGAGATGTGGGTGCGCACCATGTATCCAGCACAACTAAAATATACTTAAAACAATCAGTTATATCGAAAACTATTTGCGCTGGTGTCGCCACTCCCAGGGCCGCTGTTGAAGACCTCCGATCTGCCAGATTCCCGCTTTTGAGGCCCTGACCTGCTGTTCGGTTTGCGTATATCGTGGCTCCGAGCAATAGCGTGAGTAAACTCGGCAAACTGCAGCCGCTGGCAAAGGACCAAATACTTATTTTTCGACGCAGGGCGGAGGAGGGCGGCGGCCAAGCGATCACTGTTCGCGCCTCGGCTGATTTTCTGGGGCGGCTTGCCCACCTTGCCGACCTTGCGCGCGAGAACGGGCTGGCGTATGTCACCGCGGAACTGGCAGCCACGGAGCACGCCTGGTCGATCGGTAGTGTCTATATGCCGGGCACGAGCGGTCAATCCCGAGTCCAGTTATGCGTTTCGCCCCATGAGCTTTGGTTGCTGTGCGTAGTGCGCAACGACTGGACCACGCATCGGTTCGAGACCAAGCCCTTTATGCTCAATGACATCTGCCCGATCGAGCTGATGCCGCGCAATCCGGCGCGACTGCCCGGCCGCATAGGCCGTACCTGGCTCAGGCCTTATGCGGATCGCTGCCGGGCGCTTATGCAGGCACGGGCGATTTACGATGCGTTGTATAGTGCGGCCATTGACATGGAACGCTCGATGCCGAATGAGCGCCTCGCGCTCTTTGATCATCTCTGGTTTTCTCGGAACGACGCACGTTCGCTCGCATCGGTTAGACAAGCCTGGCGACGGGTGGATGCCGACTTGGAACGCTGGGAACAGGAACTCGAGGCAGAGATGGCCAGCCTGTGCCAGGATGTATTGGGCGTCACCGTCGGGGATATCATCGTTGTCGAACAGCGCGGAAGGCCAGTTCGGATTGCGGTCGAAGGGATGTCCACACTGGCCTCTGACAAGGAGGTGACGTTTTTGCTATGGGGCAAGCGTTTTCGCAAGGACGGCTTGCCGGGAAACGAGACGATCATTTCAGCATCGCTGTGGAGAATGATTGCGAGAATTGAGCGCAGAAAGGGCCATTAACCCATTCCGCGCCGACTGTATAAACATGTCCGAGGCACAATAAATCGCGCCATGCGGTTGCGCCTATATAACCCCGTGGGTAACATAAACGCATATCTGGGGGATTCATGGGTTTAATCGATAGGATGCATCGCGGGTGCCGGGCGCTCATCGCCTGTTTGTTTCTGATGCCCGGCGCGGCGGTTGCAGTGCCGGTCGTTCCTGACGGTTATGCCGTGGAACTCTTTGCCCAAGGCGTGGGGGCCGTCACCGGCTTAACCCTCGACGACCAGGGCCGTCTGTACGCCGCCGATTATGATGGTGGGCGGATCCTCAAGATCAACGGCCCTGCCGTCCTCCACACTTATGCCACCGGCATAGACAAGCCCACCGACCTTGCCTTCGACGCGGATGGACGGCTGTATGTCGCCTCCAGCACGTCCAGCCGAGGCGACGTCTTTGAGGTATTAGCCGACGGCTCCACGTCACTGTTCGCCTCGGGCTTTTCCTTCCCCACCTCCATCGAGGCTCTGGGAGGCGAATTCTTCGTCAGCAACAGCGGCGACGGCACCATGTCGCGCATCGACAATTTAGGCAATGATTCGGTATTTCTTTCCGGTCTGAGTGCTCCGAACGGGCCCTACGGGATCTCCTTTTCCGACTCCGGCCAGATGTATTTCATCGACCACGGCAGCGGCACGGTCTACGGCGCAGACGCCTTGGGCAACCAGACGCAGCTAGGGCAAGTCACCCCGCTCGGCGGCACGTTCACCGGCATCGGCTTGGGCGGGCGGTTGTTTCTTAGCGACGTCAACTTAGGCGCTCTGTTGTTCCTGAATGATCAAACCGTGCTCGAGGCCTTCGCCACCGGCTTCGCAGGCAAGGGCGATGCACCCTTCATCGGGCCGAACGATTTCGTGTTCGACGGCGTTAGCAATATGTTCGTGGGAGATGCAGATAAGATTTGGCGGATCAGCGCCTACTCAGTGCCTGAACCGGTCTCGGCGCTGTTATTCACTCTTGGATTGATTGTACTTAGTGCCTCGCAAATGCCTTCATCGGATAATTAGATTGAGAAAGTTAAGTTTCGTTTGATGGATTGCGAGAGCGAGTTAATCGAGATCTTGTGACTGGAGGGACTGATCGATGGGATATAGGTGGATGATCTGCATTGTAATTGACTTGTTTTTCTGACAGCCCCTTCCGACCCAAAGCAGACATTAGGTGTTTTTAAAATAAAGGTTAAACTCAATGGGTACTGATATATCAAAGTTTATAAAGAAAACACCATTGAAGTCGCTTCAAAAGTATTTCGAGGCCAATAACACTGATCTAGTGCAGAAAGTCGATTGGGATGACGACGAAATTGCTGTTAGGAAATTATTATTACAAATTGCCGAAGCGGCAGTAGGAGATAAATTAGCTCTACTCAAATCAGATTCAGAACGAATAAATGCGTTAACGGATGAGCTTGGCCAAAGCATCTTAAAGCATTCCGTGAGTGATAGTGAGCTGCAAGAATACTATGACCTGGAGAATGAGCATGATCGAGTTCTATGGTTATTTTTAAAGGATGCTTCGCGGTTCAGGCAAGTTGAGGACTGTTGGTACACAGACACAGGCCGAAATGGGCGTATATGGGACGCATTCATAGGCCCTAAAAATATATCAGTCAGTAAAAGTGATATTGATGTTTTGGCCTTCAAGAACAAAATAATGGAGTTGTTTCGGGCGGTCGGAAATGTTCACATAGACATATTTGAAAGAACGCGTTCAGAGGGTGATGATCGCCAAATAGAACTCATACAAATAATGGTCTATAGGGAAGACTTGCCTAGCACTCAGCTTGCTTTTGAAGATGAGAGTCTGGTTTCAAATATTGTTCGGCCCGTTAAAGAAGTTGCATTGACTTACGAGCCTGAAAGTGGACATATCGAGGTTGTCGTTGAAGGCAAGGAAAACAGAAAAGCAATTCCAAAAATATTTTCAGAGACGCTTCTGAAATCCCCTATTGATGGGGAAAAAATACCCTTAAAACGCTACACCATTCAAAGCTTGCTAAAGCAGAGAACGCTATCTTTTGATCCAGATGATGGGATTGAGTCAGTTGATGTCACGATGCTCAAAGTTGCTCAACCAAATAGCTACAATACTGTCACGTTGGATGTTGCTACAAAGGAAGAGCGTAGTATTTACGACATTTCAAAGGAATATTTTGGCGAGAATGACCCGCTAAATTCTGGTTTTAAACTAAAACAAGTAAGAATCAGCATTAGATTTATGCCCGATGAAGAAAGCAGGAGAGGAAAGATACTGCATGTGAAAATCCGAGAGCCAAACGGGTGTGATCTAAAGAGCAAGTCCCAAAAAGAAAAGTTAATAGGCGACAAATACCTTGAGAAGTGGGAATTGGTTGAGATTATATAATGAGCAATGGGGTGCAGAGAACCACAATAGAGAAATTGCTGAAGATTAGTGAGACACAGGATGCAGCTATAATTGAAAAGCTTGCCAAAGAGGAGTTTGGCGATTTATTTCAGGAATTGGTGGAGAGTGGCATTCTCACTCATTTTAAAATACTTAAATCCGTTGAAGTGTTCGACGGAGACTGTGAATTTTTTGCAGATATACAGCGCAGGGACGGCAAAAATATGTATTTTTCTGCTGCGGATGGTTGGGTTGCCGTTAATGATGAGGATATAAACCTATATCAAGTAAACTTCGAATGGCTCCTGCGAAGGGTTATGGACGCGTTAGACATAGCAGATCGGCATACTCCAAAGGTTATTTTGGAAGGTAAAATCTGGGCGTTAGGCCAGCATAGAATTGAAAAGCAAAACACTAACATCCTGGTTGTAAGGGATATGAAGAGTGGCGTTGTACTTGATGCGCTTAAAAATTATCTGAAAATACATCATAAATCCTCTAACCCGGCGTTAGTAATTGCTTTAGACCAGAATCTCCCGGATCATTTGGAGCTGCCAAACCAAAACCAGTTAGGGAGGCTTAATGAAGCCATAAAATGGGATAAGGATGATTTTGAGCTGAATACTTTTCTTCTCGCTGGGAAGATGGGAGGCAGTATTAGTCAGGATGGCTTTAGCGGTGGCTTTAGAAGTCTAGTTGTGAATGGCAAGCAGTATCAGTTTACAAAGAAGCAGGCTGAGGCTGTTGAATTTTTGTACAATGCAGGAGGCGCTCGACACCAAGATGAGATTCTTGCAGAAATTAATTCTACCCAAAGCAAGCTATTACAAGTTTTCAGAAGCAGGGGGAAAACTAACCAAGCTTGGGGGGAAGTAATTAAAAACGATGGGAAAGGAAATTATCGGCTTGAATTGTGAGAGCCATTCTCATTTACACCCTAAATAAACATCAAAAAATGAAATTCACACCAATTTTCACACCCTTGGCCCACCAATTCACACACCCCTGACTGTTCATAATGATCTCCGTAAGTTCGTTAACCTATTGGAGATTTAAAAATGAACGTAGACGTATTGTATCAAGTAGATATTAATGGCGATGTCTATGAGACTGACAAAGCCGCGATTTCCGGCAATGAGTTACTTTTTATGGCTGGCAAGCAGCCACCGGGAGAATTCGCTATCTATCTTCTTCTTGAGGATGGAGACATGGAAAGCATCCGTCCTACGGAAGTGGTCGATTTGCAACGAACCGGAATCGAGAAGTTCCGTACTTTCAGAGCAGATGTGCTCTATCGGCTGGAAGTCAATGGAAAGCCGCGTGAATGGGGCTCAGATTACATTACAGGACGAGCCATTAAGCGTCTTACTGAGGTTGATGAGCCGGATGAAGTTGGCATTTGGCAGAAAACCAAATCCGGTGAAGACAAGCTCATTGAGGATTCTGACGTAGTTAACCTTAGCATTGAAGGAATTGAACAGTTCAGGGTTGGGGCCAAATACTCAATTTGCATTGAAGGCAAGGTGTTTGAGTGGTCGAAGAAGACGATTACAACAGAAGAAATTATTCAACTCGGTGGCTGGGATGCAAGCCAAGGCGCTGTGGAAGTGGACAAAGACCAAAATGAGCGTCCGCTAGCATCCGGTGAAGTTATCAAGCTAAAGCCCGGACATAACTTTTGTAAGAAACAGCGTTTCAAGCGTGGATTTGATGAGAATTCCCGTATCGGAAAAGAAGTTCTGCTCTTACAGAAAAACTTTGCACATGTGGAATACAAGGAAGTTAAAAATCTTCATTGGTTCAAAATCGAAGATTATTCGCTCCCTTCACCCCTTTCACCTGAAGTGATATCAGTCGTGTTTAGTGTCACTGCTGGCCATCCAGTTCCTAAGCCTTACGGCTTTTATATACCGTCAGGCGTTAAATTCGGTGATCGGGTTTTGATGCTCAACAATCCGCAGCATCCACCGCCATTCGAAGGAAGCTGGCGTTTTGCATCATGGGACGTCGAAAACTGGCGTCCTGGAGCAGACGTTACTACCGGCGATAACCTGTGGGGTTGGGCGAGAAGTTTCCGCAACCGCTTGCTGGAGGGTGAATAATGCAATTCTTTATTGACCTTACCGAAAAACAGCATGATGTTATCTGGGGCCACCTTCTACCCGAAGGTGCCACCCAGGAATCCGCTGCTTTCATTTTTGCCGAATTCCACGAAGACAATCAAACTTTGTTGCTCAAAGCTCAGGACTATTATCTTGTTGGGCAAGATGGCTTCATCGCGCAATACGATGACTATATCGAGTTGTCGGACGAGAGTCGGATTTCCATCATCAAAAAGGCGCACCAAACGAATACGGCACTCATCGAGTTGCATTCTCATCCTTTTGATAGCCCGTGGTCTGCTGCTTTCTCTCTCGCTGACATGAATGGATTCGAAGAAACTGTTCCGCACATGTGGTGGAGGTTGCCTGGAAGGCCCTATGCAGCAATTGTCGTTTCACCACGTGGTTTTGATTCACTCGTTTGGCAGAAAGACCCTAATTCACCAGAATGCCTATCGGCATTACGCGTGGATAAAAAGGTATTGAAGCCAACAGGTATGACATTAGGAGGTAGGCATGTCATCAGCAAATGAACGATTTAACAGGCAGATTGCAATTTTTGGCTTACAAGGCCAAGAAAAAATTCAATCCACCAAGGTAGTGCTAGTCGGTTTCGGCGGGCTGGGAACATTCATGTTACCGCAACTTTGTTTACTCGGCGTAAGAGATATTACTGTGGTTGAGCATGAGACTTTTTCAGAAACAAATCGGAATCGGTATATAGGGTTCTTGCATAGCGATTTTGATGCTGACAAAGGCACCGGAGTTGACAAAGTGATGGTTGCCGAGCGCGTAGCAAAAGGCATAGATCCAGAAGTGAATATAAAACTTATTAAAAACAAGCTGGAGTCTCGTGAAGCGTTCGACGCCATAAAGTGGGCTGATATTGTTGTGGGCTGCCTCGACAGTGATGGTGCACGCTCTATTCTTAACGAGTTGAGTATTGCCTATGGTGTTACTTACATTGATCTTGCAAGTGAAGTGTTTGAAGATGGGACATTTGGTGGCCGGGTTGCGGTCGTCAAAGAAAGAAATGGATGTTTGCATTGTATGGGTGATGGTCTAGACCAAACCGAGGTCAGGCGATACTTAGCCGATGAAACGCAATTAGAGAATGAAGCAAAGGTTTATGGTGTAGATAAAGAAAGCCTTGATGCGGCTTCTGGCCCGTCTGTGGTGGATTTAAACGGAATCATTGCTTCCCTTGGTGTTCAGGAATTTAAGTTGCACATTACCGACCCTAAAAATAGCTCGCGCTATCTGAATTATCGGGGTCATTTAAAATCGATCACGAAAGTACAGATGGGTGAGAATAACGGCTGCTATTGTTGTAGTCTTTATAACAAAAGGCACGAGGCAAATGTCGAACGGTATTTGAGTGTTAAAGCTAAGCCAAAAGATTAATGGGAAACTTTATTTCGGTCAAAAGCTGGTTTTTCTATGTCCGCTTTTGGCCGAAGGCGGAATGTGCAGTAATCTCGTCTACTACATATTATATTATCGCCTGCCGATTCTGCCGCTTAGCAAGATCAGCCATAGCGCCTTTATCAGGCGCAAGTTTGCGAGCGTAATAGGCCGGCATCTCCGGACGCTCCCAATCCCCGGCCAGCATGATCTTCCCTAAATCGATCCCGTCCGCCGCCATATCTTGGCAGGCACCAATGCGGCAGGATTGGCCGCTATAGTCGCGCGGATCAAGGCCTGCGGCCTTTGCTACGCGTTGGACGGCGCGGTTAACCCCCTGTTTGCTTAACGGGGCATCGAGGACAGTGCCGTCGCTGGCCACGCCACGGAAGATTGTCCCTTTATCGATCCCGGCCATATCGCACCAACGGTACACGGCATGCGCGGTGGTCTCGTCAATGAACTTGTATTTGATCACACCTTGCTTGGCACGCCGTTTTGATCGGATTACGCGCAGCTTATACCCCTGGGTGCCATCGCTGAGCCCATCGAGGGTCAGGCGTGGCACTTCCGAGCAGCGCAGCATGCAATCATACGCAACCAGGATCAATGCCCGATCGCGGATGTCGATGGGACGGTCACCCATGGCCAGCAGGGCGGTGCGGATGTGCTCCCAGCGCAGGCCCGCGGCCTGTTCCGGTTCGCTCGTATCACTCTTATATAAACGATCAAAGGCCAGCACCACATCCTCGTGGCGTAGTGGATTGGCGACGCCAGCATATTGATGGGCCTTTGAAATTGAGGCCATGTAACGTCGCACCGAGGCCTTGGCCTTGATCTCCGCCTGATCCTCAATGAAGGCGACGATGGTCCCCGGCCGGGCGGGGAGGGCAAGGAGCTCCCTGGCGCGGCACCATTGAAAGAACAACCTCAAGTCGGAACACAAGGCGCGGTAGGAGTCATCCGAGACCGCGCCCCAGGCCTTGGCCAGGTAGTGAAACAACTTGACCTTCGCCTCCCATTGCCCCGTCTCGCGATCGGCTGGCGAGGGCCAGTGGGGACTCAGCTTTTCCCAGCAGCTAGCCGTAGGGAGACGGTCGGGCGGCAGATTCACGACCTGATGAATAGGTTGTAACAGCTCCGTCACCGGCGTCTCCTAATGTTCGGGTTTTAGTTTGCTCTGGAAGCACTCCTGGAGTGGCGGCACAGGCTCACAGCTGAGCCAAAATGCCTCGGTGCTCCGAGAACCCAGGGGATCTTGGAATTTTAGCACTAAGACGTTTGATAATTCTAGTTATCATACACCTATACACTTAATACGTAACATAGTTACTATACGAGTAATCCGTAACAGCCTATAATTATGTCAAATGATGAGCCCATTACGGCCGCACCACACAACCACCGGGAACTGAGCACCCTATGTCGGAAGTCGCACAAAAAGAAACGCCTAAGCGCACCGATGCGCTGGTTCATGAGGCCGCGGATAATCTATTCCGCCAAGGAAGGGGGCACGAGATCACCACTCGTAAGATTCTTGAGATCATTGGCCAAGGGAGCCTGACCACCATCCAAAAGGCTTTGGATACATGGTGGGAGGATACCGGTAGCCACGTCACCCAGCTTGAGGGCTTCTTTAAGCTGCCGGAGCAGGTGGCTAAACCCTTAATGGATGCCATCAAGGCTGTCCAGGCCGAATCTGCGCAGCATGCGCTTAAGGCCTATGACGCTCAAATCGAGGCAGCGCAGGCTGAAGTGGCCAACCTAACCCTAGAAAAGGATGAAGCGATTTCAGGGAAACGGCAGGCAGACAGCGACATCGAGGCCCTGAAAGAGACCATCGCAGGCCTATCAAACCAGGCACGAACCCTGGAGCGGGACTTAGAGCGGGCCGAGGGACGCTGTGAGTCGTTAGAGAGCCAAGTGGAGAATATCCGCGCCGACGCCAAGGCCATGGTGCAGAATGCGGAAGCAAAGGTCCGGGAGATGGAGCAAAAGCTTGTCGAGGCCCGGGAGCAAGTCAAACTCGCCGACCAGCGCCATGATGAAACCGAAAATCGGCTTGTTGCTCTGCTCGAAGAGCAGAAATCCTTCCGCCGGACGCTAGAGAGAGACAGCGCCGAAGAAATTAAGAAGCTGCAGAAAGTATTAGATACCTCAAATAATAACGTGCATACGCTACAGGTGGAGGCCAGCCGTAACCAGGCGACCATTGAAGCGCAGGGGGAAGCCGTGAGGGCATTAGAGCGGGACAATCGCTCAATGGATAAAGAGCTCAGGCACAAGCTCGGCGAATGCTCGAAGCTTCAGGCCAATATCGAGAATCTCCAAGCCGAAATCGAAGGTCTGGCCGAAGATAGGCAGGAACTTGTTTCAGAACTGAAGACCCTCAAAGATCAATATAATGAGGCTGTCATTGAAAAAGAGGTTTTTAGGCGCCAACTGGACAAATCGAGCAACGGGCGGAGAGGCAAATCGTGAAGTACGAGCTAGATAAATGGCAGACGCTGCGCTTTGCCCGTGATTCCGATGGGCGGTACTATTTAGCCTCATTACAACAAAATCTGTTTGGTGATTGGGAAGTCGAATGCATTTGGGGTGGCAAGACGAAAATTGCCGGCGTCGCTAGCTCTAATCCAGTCAAGGGCCTGAACGAAGGAAAGGATTTAATGGGCCAGGTAACAAAGCGACGCATTCGACGCGGCTACAGAATGCTATCGCAACGCCTTTCGTCCCGGCGCTATTCGATGCCTATCAGAAATAGTTAATAATGCTTGGGCAGCATCCTCGCCAATATTACCCAAGAGGTTTTTGTGTTATCTGAAGGCCGAAAACGACCCAAAGCGGAATTTAAACGACAAAGACAAGGCTCTTTGTATATGTCACTAAGTTGGATTATGACCCCTAATGCTGATATATATTTAAAAAAATAATTCTGAAAGCTATTTATCGTGACGTTCATAGTTCAATTTTTATATGAGAATAGGCCTTACGTAATGGCAGATAGCTTAATTAGCCTTCCAGAAAGCTTTAAGTCAATAAAACAAAAAATACATCTTTTAAATAATAATTTAGCTCTTTCGTGGAGTGGATCAAGTGACGCTGCCAAGTCTTTATTGCAAGAACTTGTTATACAAAACGAGAGCCATGGGGATGTATTCCAAGTTATTGATAAGTTTGCCGAAGACTTGAGGAACAAGGATATTGACTTACAGTTAAACTTATTAAGCTTGGATGGTGCCAGTTTAACTTTAGGAAACTGGAGTATGAAGTCTGATTCTTTTCACCCCCTAGAGAATGTAAATTACGGGGGGTCAGGTGGATGTGAGATCGTCGACTTATTAGAACGTATGAGTAGCGACTTTAAGAAAATATATCCGATAAGTGTTGGCACAAACAGTGATAACGCGTTTTATCATGTGTTATCAACTTTCTTTACAACCTTTTCCTCCAATTATATTTCCGGATGGGGACTTAAAAGCTCTTGGGGTGGTCCACTTGAGTTTCTCTATGCTAATGGAGCCGCTTTAGAGAAACTGGATGATTATCTTATTGTTTTCTGGGAGGCAACTCATGAATCAAATACGTCGGTAAGATTCGGATTTTGGAAGCGCATAATAAAAGTGAAGTACATTGGAGATCTAATGGTTCTAAGAATCGTTGAATTCGGGGGTTCTGGGGCTGGGTCGGAAAAGTACCATGTTGTAGAACCTCTTATTAGTTTAAGTGAGCGCCCTAATAGTATAAGCACAAAGGATATACCCTGGATAAGCAGACGGGTATTTCACTTCATTAGAATAAATAACCACCCATCATTAACTGCTACAGGTTTTTTGTCTAATTGGGAAGAATTTACTAAATATTGTTCTATTCAGGGAAGTGGGAACAACGTTGGTTTTACTTTCAATTCAGATTTCCCCAAAAAAATACTTAAAGAAATAGGATACAAAAATTTAAATAGCTTCGAGCTATTAAATAAATAGAGCACTCCTTAGGTCGTAGTCTGGCGCTGAGCCCATAAAGCTCTGCATCGGGCACAAAAGTAAATATTGAGCTTTATCCTGTGACCCAGTGTGCAACGAATGTCTGCTCCTGGCCGGAAGCAGACATATAGGAGACGACGCCCAAATGGAAGTGAAGTAGGCAAAAAGCAATGCATACCTCGCCCCGGCAGTTACGACGCGCTACCGGTTGGATCGAATGACGAATCCCGACAGACGACACCTGTACCGCTCGACCACGGCACCCCACCACGTCGCCTCCGGCACCATGGCTCGGCCCCAGACGGGATGAGAGAGATCTCTTAACAACCTTGTTCGTTATATTATCAAACCGGCCCTGAAAGCGGCCACAATAGCGCAAATAATAGACATAATTTCTACATATCTTTATGATATTATGTAATTTATGACTAGTTATGATGCGGACAAAGAAGCGGCCATGAAGCCGGACAATAGCACACCCCTGGACAGGGGTGAGCCCGTATCTTTGATGGAACCTATGAGGATCTCCGAAGGTTCTCGCGATAGGGGAGAGCTCGCCGATCTTGCGGTCGAGTTGGCGGCGCATTCCGCAGGATTTCGCCGGAGCCTCCCGGAAGGCATCCTGACATCCCTGGCGGAGCTGGTCCGGGCAATGAACTGTTATTACAGCAACCTAATCGAAGGCCACGATACCCACCCGGTCGACATCGAACGCGCCCTGAAAAACGATTACAGCACCAACGCGGAAAAACGGAACCTGCAACTCGAAGCCAAAGCACACATCGCGGTTCAGCAATGGATCGACGGCGGCGGAGTGCGCGGGCGCAGCGTAAGCGCGGACGGTATTTGCGAGATCCACGGTCGGTTTGGTGAACTCT
>CP013099.1:3647500-3656958 GCA_001447805.1 Candidatus Tenderia electrophaga | reverse complement strand
AAGGCGTCAGCAATGCCATTGTCTTTCATCCGGCGCAGGGTCTCACGGGCCTGCTCGAGAGAATCCTGCGGGGGTATGTATACCCAGTACCCCACTTGCTTGCGCAGTGTTTCGGAGCGTTCTTGAACCTTGATATCTCCATAGCTGAACAACTGGGAAACCCCACGCACGTCGCTGATCAGCAGAAACGGACCGACACGATAACAGGCCATGGCGTTGGATTTGGGTTTGGGGGCCGGCGCTGGTTGGGGGGCCGGGGCGGTTGGTTTGGGCGGAGGTGTCGCCGGCGGCGCGGCGGGCTCAGGCTTAGCGCGAGTCGCAGGGGCTTGCGGCGTCGGGGCCTCGGCCTGAGCCACTTGCTGAGGGGGTTTCTGGTCGGTGGTCGGCTTGGCGTTTTTGTCCTGCGCCTGCTGCTCGGAGACCAATACCAAAGGCGGGCCGCTGAAGGGAAAACGTTCCACCTCAGGGGCGCTGTCCTGCTGCTTATCGAGCTGTATGACCAGATAGATACCGTTGAGCAATAACAGGCTGATCGCCACCCACTTCATTAATTAGCCACCCCCTTTGATGATCTGCATGCCGCGCAATACCAAATCCGGCACATGCCGGCATTGGAGATTGAGTTCGGCCATGACCAACGCGGCGTTACCACCGCAGATGATGACCGAAAGGCCGCTTTGCGCCGTCGCACCGCGCCGGGCCAATGCGTGTTCTATTGCTCCTGTAACGGCATACAGGCTGCCTTTTTCAATAGCACTATGGGTATCCGTCCCGAGGGGGCCGGTCGTGGTTGCGGCCATGTCGCCTTGCGTTCCGAATTGAATGCCGCTGGATTTTCGCAGCAAGGCCTCAGCCATCAGTTCGATGCCGGGGACAATGATACCGCCTTCATGCCAACCGTCGTGGGTGACCACGTCAAGGGTAAGGGCCGTACCGGCGTCGATGACCGCCACGGGACCCGTGGTGTCGTGAACCGCGGCGACCATGGCCAACCAGCGGTCGACACCGAGGCGTTCGGGCTGCGCGTACGCCAAGTGGATGCCGCCTTGGTCAGGGTTGACCTGAATGCATTCGGCCACAAGCTGCCACCGGGCCTGCAGCCACTGATCGAGCTGCACGGCAAACCTGTGACCGGCGACATTGGCCACCATAACCCGTGTCGGACACGGCCCCGCCTGCCAGGCCGCTTGTGCCGCGTCGGGAATCCCTGCGCCGCGCGCGGCACTGCCGTGCGCGCGCAGCTGGCCACCCTGACTGTAGGCCCACTTGATGCGACTGTTGCCGCTGTCGATCAGCAAATCCACTATGAGCCCTGCAGCCTGAGACTGACGTCGCCGGAATGAAAGCGGCGCAGGCCGCTGTCTGTTTCAATCAGGATGGCGCCGCTGGCATCCACGCCCGCGGCGCGGCCGGCGATGCACTGGTCCGCCTGGTGAATCAAGACCTCGCGACCGGCACAGGCGTCGGCCGCATGCCACTCCTCGAGAAACGGCGCCAGGCCGCTGTGCTGAAATTGGTGGGCAACCTGCAGGAGCTGGCTTAACAGCACCCCCGCGGCGCGATTGCGCGACGGCGGCTCGGCGGCAATGCTGTGCAGGTCGACCCATGGCTGGTCGATGTCGGCCGCGTGTCCGGCCATATTCACATTCATTCCGACGCCGACGACCACATGGTAGGGACCGGCGTTTTCACCGCTCATCTCCAACAGGATGCCGGCCAGCTTACGCCCCCGCCAGAGGACATCGTTGGGCCATTTAAGGCTGGCATCGTCAATGCCGAGCTGGCGCAAGGCGCGAACCACCCCGGTTCCCAGCGCCAATCCCAGCCCCGAGAGCAGCTGGGGACTCATCTCGAAGCGCCAATAAAAGGAGAGGTAAATATTACGCGCGAAGGGTGACACCCAACTGCGGCCGCGCCGCCCGCGTCCGGCCAGCTGCCGTTCCACCATGCAGGCATGGCCGGCAGTCAGGCCCTGACCCAGGCGCTCCATGAGATGGCGGTTGCTGGAATGGATCTCCGGGTACAATTCCAGCGTGCTTAGCAAGCCGCGCCCGGACTCTTGCATGGCGGCGAGGATGGCCTCACGGTCCAACAGCTCCACTGGCTGAGCCAGGCGATAGCCTTTGCCGCTCACGGAGTGACACTCGATGCCCAGTTGCTGCAGTGTCTGAATTTGCTTCCACACGGCCGTGCGGCTGACACCGAGCCGGGCGCCCAGCGCCTCACCGGAATGAAAGCGTCCGTCGGCCAGGATTTTGAGCAGCGCCAGTTTGGTTTTCATGACGGCATTTTACCGCCCTTTGAAATTTCCGGGTAAAGATTGGCCAAATTGTTGCCCGCGGCGCACAATGGAAACATAAATGAAACGTTAGAGGGTTATCGTAAAGCACTAATGTTTTGCATTAACAACTGGGGGTAAACCATGAATCATTCCCGCCAGGGACAGGCGGTGTGCATCTACATGGACGAATGTCAATTGGGCGCGCGTTTTGTCACTAACAGTAAATTCTTCTGGATCGCCAAATACTGTGCCGGCGATAAGCAATCGGTGTGCAAGCGGCGCAATTATCGAGACTGCGGCGGCCAGGTGCCGGACAATCTGCTGCCCAACGGTAGTTTTCTCTGAACCCAAAAAAGCCGGGGCCATGGCGGCACCCGGCTTTGCTCATGGCTGTGCTGCTGCAGAATTAAAGCTCTGTGGCGTGCTTGGACAGGTAAGAGGCTACGCCTTCGGCGTTGGGCTTCATGCCTTCCTGACCCTTTTGCCAGCCGGCCGGGCACACTTCACCGTGCTCTTCGGTGAACTGCAGGGCGTCGACGATGCGCAGCATCTCGTCCACGTTGCGGCCCAGAGGCAGGTTGTTGATCTGTTGGTGCTGCACGATGCCGTCCTTATCGATCAGGAATGAACCGCGCATGGCGACACCGGCATCGGGATGGCTGACATCGTAGGCATTGGTTATTTCGTGCTTCACGTCGGCCACGATGGGGAATTTGACCTTGCCGATACCGCCCTTGTCCACCGGGGTTTCGCGCCAGGCGTAGTGGGTGTACTGAGAGTCGATGGAGACTCCGACCACTTCCACACCGCGCGCCTTGAACTCTTCCAGGCGATGGTCATGGGCGATGATCTCGGAGGGGCAGACAAAGGTAAAGTCCAGCGGCCAGAAGAACAGCACTACGTGCTTGCCCTTCAGATCAGACAGTTTGAATTCTTCATTGATACTGCCGTCGGGCATGACGGCGGCAGCGGTAAAATCAGGTGCAGGACGTCCAACGAGTACGCTCATTTGTTTCTCCCTTTGATAGTGATTTCCAGATTAGACTTGTTCTAAATCGAGTATGTAGACACTAACGCTTTAATAAAATTAAATCAAGCGGTGCAACACTTTGCGCGACTTATTTTAGCCTACCCAAGCATTTTAGTCGCGTTACAATTTAGCCTATGTCGCAACACATTGAATATCGCGGGCGCTTCGCCCCCTCGCCCACCGGCGCGCTGCATTTCGGCTCCATGGTGGCGGCGGTAGGCAGTTATTTACAGGCACGGCAGCAGGGCGGCCGCTGGCTGGTGCGCATGGAGGATCTGGACCCGCCACGCGAGACGCCGGGCGCCGCCGCCGCCATCCTGCGCGCCCTGGAGCGCTTCGGCCTGCACTGGGATGAACACGTGCTGTATCAGAGCCAGCGCAGCGAGGTCTACCGCACGGCGCTACAAGGCTTATCGGCCCAGGGGCGGGTCTATGCCTGCGGCTGCAGCCGGCGCGAAATCGCGGCCAATGCTATTGCCGGTCGTTACGGGCCGATTTATCAAGGCATGTGCCGCGACGGCCTGGCCAAGGACAAACAACCCCGCGCTTTACGGGTATTAACCCATGACACCCCCATCAGCTTCGATGACGCCCTGCTGGGCCATTTCGAGCAGCGCATCGAATCAGAGATCGGCGATTTTGTGGTGCGCCGCGCAGACCGCCTATTCGCCTATCAACTGGCAGTGGTGGTGGACGATGCCGAGCAGCACATCACCGAGGTGGTACGCGGCGCCGATCTGCTCGACAACACACCGCGTCAAATTCATCTGCAACGTCTCTTGGGGGTGCCGACGCCGCGCTATGCCCACCTGCCGGTGGCGGTGACGGTCGACGGACAGAAACTCAGCAAACAGACGGGCGCGGCCAGTATCCATGAGCAACGGCCGCAAACGGTGCTGGTTCAGGTGCTGCGTTTCCTCAATCAGCAGCCGCCGCGGGAACTGGTCGACGCGCAGCTGGATGAGTTATGGCATTGGGCCATTACACACTGGCGACTGGAACAGGTGCCGCGCAAAAACCAGCCGGCGTCCCTATTCCAGACCTAGCCCGCATTTCTCACCGGGTGAGCCAGTGCTTGCGTTTCGCCTCGGTGCCAGGATCGATGTCCGGCAACATCCTGAGCTCAACCGTATCCTGCGGCGGGGCTTGCAGCGTGGCTTGGAATGTCATCAACTCGTCGCGGCGGAAGGCGTGGATCTCCACCGTCGCGCCGATGCGGTATTGACGCAGCAGTTTTTCCAGATTGGTGGTCGTGACTTTCAGCCCGTCCAGCGCAATCAACACATCCCCGGCGGACAGACCGGCCTGCATCGCGGCACTGCCTGTGAACACATTGGCGAGCTTTAGATTGCCGGCCTCGGCCGCGGTCTTGACCCCCAAATACGGCCGGGCAGCCAGCTGTTCGATGGATAGCGAACTGGCCTTGCCGCCGCTATCGGCGACCGACTCGGCGGGACGCAGAATGAATTCTACGCCGACGCTTTCGAGCAACTCGGCCAAGGGGGGATCCTCGGTGCCGTGGACATAGCGCCCGAAGAAATCCGACAAATCCGTGCCGGCCAGTTCGCTGGCCAGGCGCTCGATCTCCCCCTCTGGAACGCCGATTGCCGGTTTGCCGTAGTCCAGCCATAGCCGGCGCATCAGGTCATCCAGCGAGGTTGCGCCATCGCTGTTGCGACGTAAGATCAGATCTAAGGCCAAGGCGATCAAGCTGCCCTTGCTGTAGTAGCTGACGATGGCATTGGGGGCGTTTTCGTCCTGGCGGTAAAACTTGGTCCAGGCGTCGAAACTGGATTCGGCCACGCTCTGTTTGAACCGGCCGGGGGTACGCCGGACCCGGGTGATGGTCTGGGCCAAGGCCTGCAGATAGGCCTGCGGCGTGATGCAGCCGCTGCGCACCAGCGCCAGGTCATCATAATAGGAAGTAATACCCTCAAAGGCCCACAACTGCTGGGTATAACTCTCGCTCTGCAGTTCATAGGGTAAAAACGCTGCCGGCTTAATGCGCTTAATATTCCAGGTATGAAAATATTCGTGACTGCACAGGCCGAGGAAGGTGCGGTAATCATCGCTTACCGCGCCCCCCTCGCCTTTGCGCGGCAGATCTTCACGGCTGATCAGCAGACTGGTGGACGAGCGATGCTCAAGCCCGCCGTAGCCGTCACCCACCACCATTGCTTGAAACAGATAGCGCTCCATGGGGGGGAGTTCGCCGAATAGATCGATATGTGTCTGACAAATCTTCGCGAGGTCGACACAAAGCCGATCCATGTCGGCACCATGCTTGCCGGTCAAGACGACGTCATGCGGCACCCCGCCGGCGCTGAAACTGGCCAAGGTGAAGTCGGCCATTTCTACCGGGTGGTCAATCAACTCGTCATAGTTTTCCGCCTGATACACCCCGAACGCGTAGCATTCGGCGCCTGCGGGTTGTAACGTGGTTGCCACACGCCAGTGGCCGATCACCGGCTTTTGCGGAGGCAGCAGCTCCACCGTGCATGGAATATCATCCTGGCCCCAGACTCGCAGGAATACGCTAGTGCCGTTGAAATAGGCATGGGTCTGATCGAGATGGGCGGTGCGAACGGAAAGATCCCAGGCATATACTTCATACTCAATCAGCAACGGGCCACTGCAGGGCGCCGCACGCCACGTGGCCTTGTCGAATTTTTCCAGCGGCACCGATTCACCCCGGCAATAGGCGCTTATGTTCACGATATTCTTAGCGAAATCGCGCACCATGTAGCTGCCCGGTATCCAGGCGGGCAGGGAAACCACCTGGCCAATGGGGTCGGGTTTGGCGATCTGACAGCTGATTTGGAACAGGTGGGCGGCCGGATCAGCGGCAACGATTTGATAATGCATAGCGGTAAATTCGATTTATGGAGTTACAGCCGATTGTAGCGAAAAATGCTAGCCGGGGCTGCTAGGACAATGAAGAGGCTACAAAAACACAAAAGGCCAACTTACGTCGGCCTTTCTGAACGATGGTTTGGTATGATTTATCCAGCCATGCTGAAGCCAAGCACAGTCAATATAACCAGCGCCAGCAGCACGGACACAACAATCAGCCCATCATCTTGGATAGCCATCTTTTTATCCATCTCTATCTCCTACAAAGGTTACCAATACAAAGTACAACTAAGCGTTACCAACTACCCCTGATTCCACTTATGATTAGCAAGCATAAAAGATATCACTTTCCTTCGTACTTTAAAACCCCATTTTTTTACTTAAACAGCTAATTATTATCACTATTTCCTAGAACTTACTAAGGGATTCTGGGCGCCACGCATGGCAAAGCACCGCGAGAGCTATGGTCACGCACCAAAGGTCAGCCATGACGCTTTAGCCGCCAACATAGAAAAAGCCCCGTACCTGTTATCAGATACGGGTCTTTGAATTAAAGCCCGGCATGCCTCGACCCATCAAAGAAGGGCGGCATGCAAACACAAGCACAAAAAAAACCCCGCTCTAATTGAGCAGGGCTTTCAAAATAAAGCCTGGCAGTGTCCTACTTTCACATGGCATCTGCCACACTATCATCGGCGCTGAGTCGTTTCACTTCCGAGTTCGGGATGGGATCGGGTGGTTCCAACTCGCTATTGCCGCCAGGCAAACTGTTTAATGACTGTGATTCTGCGCACAGCCATCGAAATTTGGGAAGATGTCATAAAGCGTAACTAAGATCTAAACACATGGTTTATTCGCAACACGCACCAAATGGTTTTGGTGTTATATAGTCAAGCCTCACGGGCAATTAGTACTGGTTAGCTTCACACATTGCTGCGCTTCCACACCCAGCCTATCAACGTTGTAGTCTCCAACGGCCCTTTAGGGGACTCGAAGTCCCAGAGAAACCTAATCTTAAGGGGGGCTTCCCGCTTAGATGCTTTCAGCGGTTATCCCTTCCGTACATAGCTACCCGGCAATGCCATTGGCATGACAACCGGAACACCAGAGGTACGTCCACTCCGGTCCTCTCGTACTAGGAGCAGCTCCTTTCAAGTTTCTAACGCCCACGGCAGATAGGGACCGAACTGTCTCACGACGTTCTAAACCCAGCTCGCGTACCACTTTAAATGGCGAACAGCCATACCCTTGGGACCGACTACAGCCCCAGGATGTGATGAGCCGACATCGAGGTGCCAAACTCCCCCGTCGATATGAACTCTTGGGAGGAATCAGCCTGTTATCCCCGGAGTACCTTTTATCCGTTGAGCGATGGCCCTTCCATACAGAACCACCGGATCACTAAGACCTACTTTCGTACCTGCTCGTCGTGTCTGACTCGCAGTCAAGCACCCTTATGCCTTTGCACTAAACTCCTGATTTCCGACCAGGATTAGGGTACCTTCGTGCTCCTCCGTTACTCTTTGGGAGGAGACCGCCCCAGTCAAACTACCCACCATACACTGTCCCCGACCCGGATAACGGGCCTAGGTTAGAACCTCAAGCATGTCAGGGTGGTATTTCAAGGTTGGCTCCACCAGAACTGGCGTCCTGGTTTCAAAGCCTCCCACCTATCCTACACAAACATACTCAAAGTCCAGTGTAAAGCTATAGTAAAGGTTCACGGGGTCTTTCCGTCTAGCCGCGGGAACGCTGCATCTTAACAGCGAATTCAATTTCACTGAGTCTCGGGTGGAGACAGTGTGGCCATCGTTACGCCATTCGTGCAGGTCGGAACTTACCCGACAAGGAATTTCGCTACCTTAGGACCGTTATAGTTACGGCCGCCGTTTACCGGGGCTTCGATCAAGAGCTTCGTCCGAAGACTAACCCCATCAATTAACCTTCCGGCACCGGGCAGGCGTCACACCCTATACGTCATCTTACGATTTTGCAGAGTGCTGTGTTTTTAATAAACAGTCGCAGCCACCTGGTCACTGCAACCCCCTTCCGCTCCGAGAGCAAGTCTCTTCACGTACCAGGGGCGTACCTTCTCCCGAAGTTACGGTACCATTTTGCCTAGTTCCTTCACCCGAGTTCTCTCAAGCGCCTTAGGATTCTCACCCTGCCCACCTGTGTCGGTTTGGGGTACGGTTTCGTATAAGCTGAAGCTTAGAGACTTTTCCTGGAAGCATGGCATCAATCACTTCGCTCCCTTAAAAGGGTGCTCGTCATCGCATCTCGGAATATGTATCCCCGGATTTGCCTAAGGATACTCCCTACTTGCTTAAACCGGGTAAACCAACACCCGGCTGACCTAGCCTTCTCCGTCATCCCATCGCACTTATACGAAGTACAGGAATATTAACCTGTTTCCCATCGATTACGTCTTTCGACCTCACCTTAGGGGCCGACTCACCCTGCGCCGATTAGCGTTGCGCAGGAAACCTTGGGCTTTCGGCGTGCGGGTTTTTCACCCGCATTATCGTTACTCATGTCAGCATTCGCACTTCTGATACCTCCAGCAGACTTCTCAATCCACCTTCACAGGCTTACAGAACGCTCCTCTACCATGCGTGTAAACACGCATCCGCAGCTTCGGTACACAGTTTGAGCCCCGTTAAATCTTCCGCGCAGGCCGACTTGACCAGTGAGCTATTACGCTTTCTTTAAAGGGTGGCTGCTTCTAAGCCAACCTCCTGGCTGTCTGTGCCTTCCCACATCGTTTCCCACTTAACTGTGATTTTGGGACCTTAGCTGGCGGTCTGGGTTGTTTCCCTCTCCACGACGGACGTTAGCACCCGCCGTGTGTCTCCCATGATTGCACTCTACGGTATTCGGAGTTTGCATCGGGTTGGTAAGCCGGGATGGCCCCCTAGCCGAAACAGTGCTCTACCCCCGCAGGTGATACATGAGGCGCTACCTAAATAGCTTTCGAGGAGAACCAGCTATCTCCGGGCTTGATTAGCCTTTCACTCCGATCCACAGCTCATCCCCTCATTTTTCAACATAAGTGGGTTCGGGCCTCCAGTGGGCATTACCCCACCTTCACCCTGGCCATGGATAGATCGCCCGGTTTCGGGTCTACTCCCAGCAACTAAACGCCCTATTAAGACTCGGTTTCCCTACGCCTCCCCTACACGGTTAAGCTTGCTACTGAAAGTAAGTCGCTGACCCATTATACAAAAGGTACGCAGTCACACCACGAAGGTGCTCCCACTGCTTGTACGCATACGGTTTCAGGTTCTATTTCAC